>NZ_QTQD01000040.1:0-59659 GCF_003858025.1 Burkholderia sp. Bp9004
TCGACGACATCTACGCGAAGATGACCGCGCGCCAGACCGGCGAGGCGACGAAGAAGGGGCTCGAGCTCGGCAGCTGGCTGCCGCAGGTGTCGACCAACCTGATGGCCGGCCTGATCGAGACGCTCGCGATGGCGCCGTACCACGGCCGCGCCGACATGCCGGAAATCGCACGTACGCTGCATCTGGAGGTCGACGACCTGTTCCCGATCGCTGAGGTGCTGCAGTACCTCGGCTTCGCCGACGTGCGCGAAGGGGACGTGTTCCTGACGCCGCCGGGGCGCGTGTTCGCGGAATTCGGCACGCAGGAGCGCAAGCTGATGTTCGCCGATCATCTGCTGAAGCACGTGCCGCTCGCCGCGCGGATCAAGAAGGTGTTGAACGAGCGCCCCGGCCATCGCGCGCCGCGCGTGCGTTTCGAGCAGGAACTGGAGGATTTCCTGTCGGACGGCGCGGCCGAGGAAACCCTCGACGCGGTGATCGACTGGGGCCGTTACGGCGAGATCTTCTCGTACAACGACCAGACCGAAATCTTCAGTCTCGAGGACGTCGAGTCCTGATGCGGGCGGGGCGATTCCGGTGCATCCACCGGAATCGTCCGGATGCTCGCTGCGGCGGGATTCGGCCGCAGCGGGCCAAGAGCCTGCGGCTCGATCCTGGCGTCCGCAACGGGCGCCGGGTCATGGATCACCTGATTGTCGGATCGTGGCCCTGCGGGGGCGCTGCGGATGGCGTTCGCCGAGGATTCGCGCGCCCGGTTTCACTCTTCGACGGCAACGCTTCGTTCACTTCCGACGCCGTCCTTCCCTTCACCACGCGTTGAATGCCTGCCGCATCGGTGCGGCGCGCGATCGCACCCGTCCATCCGCAATAAGTATCGGGGATCGATCTGCTGATCGATCGGACTGCTTTCGGCGCCGAATATCGAATGCTGACAAGTGGTTATGAATTTCCCTACAGTTTGATATATTTGGCGCCACCAAGGCGGCTGAGAGCGCCTTGGTGGTGCGATGGCGACCGGATTGCGGCGGGTTCGCCCGACAAAAAAGAACGAGGTTAACGATGAGTTTCGCAGCAAACGGAAACCCCGACGGGATGGGAGGGGGCGGTGCGGCTTTGGTCGGCGGTTTGAGCAACCTGGGTTCGCTTGCCGGCATGGCGGGCCAACTGGGGGCGCTGACCGGCATGCCGGGCGCGGGGCTGCTGGGCGGTGCCGCGAGCGCGGTGCAACTGGCGCAAACCGGCTTGTCGCTGATGGGCAAGGCCCCGGAGTCGATCGCCGAGGCCATCAACAGCCTGACGGGTGCGCTTCCGCGCCTGACCCAGGACAATCGCTTCATCATGATCGAAACGCCACTCGGCCCGGACGTGCTGCTGGTCAGCGCGGCGATCATCGACGAACACGTCAATCAGTTAACCGAAACACATCTCGACCTGCTTTCCCATCGCAACAATATCGAACCGCAGGAAATCGTCGGGCAGCGGGTCAAGATCACGCTCGAGCCCCAGAGCCGCGATTTCAGCCTGACGCGGGTCGTCACGTCGGCGGCGGATACCGAGACGAAGCGATATTTCGACGGTTACGTTGCGTCGTTCGGCCGCGTCGGGAAATCGGGTTCGGTGACCCGCTACGAAATGTCGGTCGTGCCGTGGTTCTGGTTTCTCACCCGCTCGACCGATTGCCGGATCTTCCAGAACCAGACGCCGCAGGACATCCTGAGCGACATTTTCCGCGAGATGGGTTTTTCGGATTTCGAGTTCGCGATGCAGGGCGAACGTCCGAAGCTCGAATACATCGTCATGTACGACGAGTCGTACTACAGTTTCTGCTCGCGCCTAATGGAGCAGGAAGGGCTGATCTGGACGATCCGTTACGAAAAGGACAAGCACATCCTCGTGATCGGCGACACCAACGCGGTGTTCCAGCCGATTCCGAACCTGAAGACCATTCCGTACGAAGCCAACAGCGCGGCCAGCGAGCAGAACGGCATCGATCGATGGGACGAGGCATTCAGTTTCCGGGTCGGCAAGATCACGTACCGGGATTTCAACTACAACCAGCCGTCGTCGCAACTGATGCATGTCGAGGTGCCGACCGTCAATCTGAAGCACCCGAACATCCAGACGACGGAGCGTTACCAGTTCCATTCGCTGTATGACCACGGCGACGACGGGCAGCGTTACGCGTGCTACGCGATGGAAGCGGAAGAAGCGCTCGCGCATCGTTTCAACGGCGCCGGTCACGCGCACGGGATGACGACGAGCGGGCGCTTCACGCTGGTCAACCACGGCACGTCCGCCTACAACAACAAGGATTTCGTGATTCTTCGCGTTCGTCACCAGGTCGCGAACGACTATACCCAGCAGACCTCCAAACTGCCGTACCACAACACGTTTACGTGCCTTCCGATCGACATTCCGTTCAGGCCGGAGCGGCGTACGCCCAAGCCACACATGCAGGGCACGCAATCCGCGATCGTGGTCGGGCCGAAGGGCGAGGAAATTCACACCGACGGCAGCCGGGTCAAGCTCCATTTCCTGTGGGACCGGCGCGGCAAGCTGGACGGTTCCGATTCGATGTGGGTGCGCGTATCGCAACCATGGGCAGGCAAGGGATGGGGTGGCTCGGCGATTCCGCGGATCGGCCAGGAGGTGCTCGTCTCGTTCAATCAGGGCGATCCGGACAACCCCATCGTCGTCGGCCGTGTGTTCAACGGCGATTCGGGCAACCCGTATCACGGCAGCGGCGGCCAAACGATGGGGATGCGCAGTCAGACGCACAAGGGCGAGGGCTTCAACGAACTGCGATTCTCGGACGTGAATGGCGCCCAGGAGGTCTTTCTGCATGCGCAGAAGGACATGAAGACGATCGTCAAGGACAGCGAGTCTCACACGGTCGAATCCGGTGCGCGGAACGTGTCGGTGCTCAAAGGCGACGAGAGCAAGCATGTCGCAGAAGGCAGCCTGTCGGAAAAGATCGCGAAAGCGCGCTTCACGACGGCCAACACCGTTGGCGTGCAAGCGCTGGCTGGCGACGCCGGACCCGGCAAGCAGAGCTATCAGGCGACGGACGAGATCGAGCATCGGGTCGGCGCGAGCATCGTGACGCTGAAGCCGGACAGCATCAAGTTGTCCCACGGCGCATCGAGCATCCTGATCAATCAGAGCGGCATTTTCCTCGATGGTCCGGTGATCCATCTGAACCAGGGGCTTTTCGTCACGCCCGAGCAGGCGATGGCGATCGAGTGGGCGAATCAGCAGGCCGTCATCGCCGCGGGTCTCGCGTCTGCCGATCCGAAGGTGCAGGCCGCGGCACGCAAGCTTCAGGCGACGGTGAAGGCGCAGCAACTGGCCAAGCTGGCGGAAGCGGTGTACACGCCGGGTACGGCGCCGCCGGGATGGAAGAACGTGTCGAACGATCCGGAAGCGCTGAAGAAGTTCGGCATGCGGCCGCAAGATCTGAAGATCCCCGGCAGCAATTTCGGCGCGCAGGTCTACGCACCCGATCCCGCGGTGTTCGGCGACAGCATGAAGCCGACGCTGGCATTCAAGGGCACGCAGCCGACGGTCAAGGAGGACTGGTCGAACAACCTCAGCCAGGGGCTGGGCGACAATTCGCCGTACTACGATCGCGCCGTGACCCTCGGCAAGAAGATCTACGGCTCCGGTAATGCGGGCGGCCTCGACCTCACCGGCCATTCGCTCGGCGGCGGGTTGGCGTCGGCTGCATCGCAGGCGAGCGGCGCTGGCGCGACCACCTTCAACGCGGCAGGCCTCAATCCTGAAACGTTGCCGCTGTACGGCGCCACGCCGCGGGCGTCGTCGATCACGAACTATCGCGTCGACGGCGACATCCTGACGGGCTCGCAGGAAGGCGGGCTCGGCCCGATCAGCGATGTGACGTCCCACCTGATGCCCAAGGCCGTCGGCGAGCAGATCACCATTCCGGGCACCAGCGTGACGACGGTCCAGCGGCACATGATGGGGCAGGTGACGAGCGGATTGAATACGACCGTCGCGGAGCAGCAATCGTCGCTGCTCGGTCAACTTCAGGGACATTGATGAAATACAGCAAGGTCATCGCCGCGGGCGCGGTTGTCGCGGTAATCGGTTTGTCGTCGCCGTTCTGGTGGCCGACTCAAGCACAGGAAACAAAAATGGCAGACTTCAAACGTTACCCGCCCGAAGATTTTTTCACGGGACAGCAACTCGAGCTGGCGCGTGCCATTCGCGACGGGAATCTGGAGCAGGTCAAGGCGCTCGCGCCGCATACCGATCTCGCTGCCCTGGGCAACAGGAAGGCGAGCCTGTTGTCGTTCGCGGTGCAGGAAGCCGTGCCGGTGAAGACGGACGCCGCCAACGTGCGCCTTCAGATCGTGAGCGAATTGGTGCGGGACGGCGCGAAGCCCGAACAACCGTTCGGCGAGAATGGCGCGAACGTTGCATATCTGGCCGCGCGGGCCGACACGCCGAACCTGCTCAAAGCGTTGCTCGCCGGCGGCATGAATCCGGATCTCAAGTACGACGGCGATACGCCGCTGCTCTTCGCGACCTGCAAGGACACGCTGTTGCCGCAAATGCGCGTACTGGTCGAGCACAAGGCGAACGTCAATGTGCGGGATTCGATGAAAGAAACCGCGCTTTTTGAAGCGACGCGCCTGCGGCAATGGGACGTCGTCGATTATCTGCTCGCGCACGGCGCCGATCCGTCGGTGAAGAACGACAACGGTCTCGCGTACGCGAAGGTCCTCGGCGACGAACTGCAACAGACGCCGAAAGGTTCGCCGCAGCAGGGCCGCATCGAAGCCATTCACAAGCGTCTGGTCGCGGCTGGCGTGCAGTAACGTCGCCCCGTGACGGTTGCGCCGGCTGCGGCCGTGCAGCCGGCGAACAGTGTCAATCCGGCACCTGCCCCGACGGGCCGGCCGAACCGAGAAGAGCATGTCCGAATATCAGATGAACGATGCCGTCATTCAGTTGCCGGCGCACTTCAAAGACAAGACGATTCACCTGTTTACGGTCGATGAAACGGGTAGCGGTAGTAGCGGATTCACTTTCGTGGTTTCGCGCGCGCCGATGGAGCCGGACGACACGGTCGATACGTTCGTGACGCGGCTGGTCTCGGAGATGCGCAAGTCGCTGCCGCGTTTCGAATTGAAGCATCTGGAAAATCGGGAAATCGACGGCGAAACCGCCCGTGAAATCGATTATCGCTGGGTGTCGGAAGGTGCACCGCTGCATCAGCGCCAGACGGTCGTGATGTCGCCGAAGGCGGGGCGCGAACGCGTGGCGATCAGTTTCATCGGCACTTGTCCGAAGTCGTTTACCGAAGACAAGAGCAAGGAATACAAGAACCTGCTCGCGAGTGTCGTGCTGGCCCGGCCTGATCGGGCGGCCTTCGTGCCGATCGCGCTTGGCCAGGACGAGGCCGGAATCGTGTTCGTGCTGCACGAGCCGAGCGCGACGCTGTACACGCTCACGGGCATGGCCGAACTGTACCGGCACGACGTCACGGAAATGTTCGACGACACTGCATTCTTCGGCTCGGGTGGCGAACCGCTGGTGCTGCAGCCGGCCCCGGGCGTGCAATCGGCGTGGCGCGCGAAGGACGGCCGTCAATTCGCGCTGTGGACGGTGGATTTGCGCGAGCACGCATCGTTGAGCGATCGACTTGGCGGTGTGACGGCGGTGAAGGGCATGACCGGCATGCAGAGCGTCGAGGCCGTGCGTGCTTATCTGACCGCGGTTGCGAACGCGGGCTGACGGGGAGCGGGCGTGGATACATTACTCGCGGCTGCGCGGTTGGGCGATCCGATCGCGCATACGGCATCCAAGGGATGGATGATCGCCGGGCTGATCGCGGGTGCAGTAATCGGCGCCGTCGCGGTGGTCGCGACGGGCGGTGCTGCGTTGACGGTCGTCGCTGCAATCGCGGCGGGCGCTGCTGCGGGCGGCGGTCTCGGCGAAGTGCTGGGCACGATGTCATGGGCGCCGCGGCATGTCACCGGAAGTCTCATAAAGGGTTCGCCCAACGTCTTCATCAACAGTCGCGCGGCGATGCGGGCCATCCTGAGCCTGGGCCTGTGCAGCGATCACGCGGGTCCGCCGCAGGTGGTCGCGCAGGGTTCGTCGACGGTCTTCATCAACAGCCAGCCGGCGAGCCGCAAGGAAGACCGGATGATGTGCGGCGCGTTGATCAACGACGGATCGCCGAACGTGTTCATCGGCGGCCCGGCGGTCGGGGAGTTCAATCCTGAAATCCCGGCGTGGGTGAACTGGACGATGCTGGCGGTCGGCGTGGCGGCGACCGCCGTGCTCGCCGGGCCGGCGATCGCGATTCTGGGCGCGGCCGGCGGGTTCGTCGGCGGGGAAGTCGGTTCATGGGTCGGCGGCAAGGTGTTTGGAGAAGGGTCGGACGGGCAGAAGTGGTCGATGCTTGGCGGCAGCCTCCTGGGAGGGGCTGGCGCGGCAAAGGGGGCCGGGCTCGTTGGCGGTGCGAAGGGCGCCGGGTCCGTTGCGGGCGAAATCTCTGCCGGGGAAGCCGCCGCCGACGCGCTTGCCGGCACGCTGCCCAAGGCCGGCACGACGAGTCCTTTCGATTACGTGGTCGATTCGATGCCGGCGGACCTCGTCAGCAATCCAAAGGGTGTCTACGGGTACACGCCGGTGGAAGGATCCGAGTTTGCGGCGCCCAAGTGGCCGGTCGACTGGACGAATGCGGAGCAAGTTGCCAATGCGCGGAACGTGCGGCTCGAATACCATCAGGGCCTGGCCGACGAGAGTGCATGGGTATCCGACATGCGCGCCAGCGGCGCCAGCGAAGAAACGATTGGTCGGCAGATCGTCGACATGCGCAATCAAACCCGGATGTCGAAATACGCCGAGGACAAGCTGCCGACGTTGTATGAGCGCAATATGGCGAAATACGGAAACAAGTATGGCCCGACGTATGAAGCATTGCTTCAGAAATATGGTAGCCCGGAGGGGGTGATCGCCGCGGGGACACGCAGCAACCCGTCAATGGACATTCTTACTGGCATCGCGAAGGTTGGAAAATGATGAAGAACGTGCAACTCGGCGTGATCAATCGCCCGTCGAGCTTCGTTGAGCTGAATGTGGAGACAGGCGTGTTTTCCGCGCTGGTCGGAGACGGTTACGTGGCGCGGGGGAATTACATCTCTGTCGAGGGCCAGGACGTTGCTGTCTTCGCGGCGGACCGGCAGCTTTATCTTCAATGGAACAAAAAACGCTGGAACTTCGCGGATCTCGGACACAACGTCAAGTACGAACACGACTTCCACCGCGGGATGACGACTTTTTCCATTGATGGCGATGCGATTCAGTATCCCGCCTGGTGGGTTGGTGATGACACGTTCGATCCGAATCTGCCCGAGCTCGATGAAGACGAGGATCACTTCGCCTATATCGCGAGCCTGGCCAAAAACAAGGAATTGCAGCGATCCTTGGTCGATGTCTGGAGCCGCTAGGCACGAGCCCGGCCCATTTTGTGTCGCCCTGGATTACAACCCGGACGATGCGCTGTCCGCGAAGATCGAGGAACGCGTGGCGCAGCTTCGCACGCGTCTGTAACCACGAAAGTATGCAGAACGACACGGACGCCACGCACGATGCGCGGCGCATCGCCCCGTTACTGCAGATTCCCCCATCGATCAACGGCCGGTTCGGCCGACGCCCACTTCCAGTGCGTGCCTTGCTGGCACGCATTCGCGAAATACCAGTCGGCCTTGTCGCCGTCCTTCACCGAGAATGCGAATTCCTTGCACAGCGCGAGCGCTGTCGAGTACGCACGCGTGACGCGCACTTCGCCTTCGCCGTTTTCCAGCGGCAGCGTGTTCTTCACCTTCCACGGCTTCACTTCGCCGACGGCCAGGCTGCCTGCCGCCTTCGCGATCGCGTCCTGCTGATTCTGATGGAGCTGCTTCATCGTGCGGTTGACGGCTTCGTCGGTCGCCGCCTGCACGGCGATCCCGACGCCGACGCCGACCGCCGGATTCGCGGTGACGAGGCCCGTCGCCGCGCCGGCCAGTGCGCCGCTCGCCGCGCCGACCGATCCGCAGCCCGACAGCGCGACCGTCGCCGCGCACAGAACGCCGATCGCCGCGATACGGATCGCGACGCTCATTGCAGCGCGCCCCAGCGTTCGGTCGCGGGTTCGGCCGACGCCCATTTCCACACGGGGCCGTCGCGGCAGATCGTGGCGACGTAGAACGCCGATTCGGCGGCCTTGTCGGCTTTCGCCGGCGTGTCGACCGCGAACACGATTTCCTTGCAGTCGAGCGGGCCGATGCTGATCATCCGGCTGACCGTCACGCGGCCCTGCTCGTCGTCCTCGATCGGGAACGAATGGTGCGTCGACCAGGGCGCGACGCCGCCGACGTCGAGCGGACCGGCGGCCTTCGCGATCTGTTCCTGCGTGTAGCGGTGCGCAACGCGCTGCGTGTACTGGACACCAGCCCGTGCACCGGCGACGGCGCCCAGGCCGATGCCCGTCGCGACGGCGGCGTTGTTGGTGACCTTGGAGGCGATCGCGGCGCCTGCGATACCGGCGCCGGCTGTCGCGCCTTCGCTGTACAACGAATTGCAGCCGGACAGCAGTGAGGCCGTGGCGATCGCGGCCAGCATGACGCGCGCCGGCGTGGCCCGGCGCGGCGATTCGAAACGAATGTTCATCCCTGAGTGCAAGTCCTGTCTGGGTGAGCGGCGACGCATGCACGCCTGATGCCGCGTCATTGTTTCGCAATTGTCATAGGAAAACTGCAAAGCTTTGACAAATCGCCGCGCGGCAGGCCGCGTGCGCGCGGGCGGCGTAATTGTCGGATAGATGCTCGACGGAGGGTCGAAACGTTACAAATTGAAGGTAATTGTTACCTTCGTGCACAACGAAGCGACCTAGACTGTTTTGCTATGGAATGTTTCTACGACGGCCTCGCGCCGCGCCGCATATGAGACACCCAGCCATGCGCCGTTCGAAACGGTTATCACCTCGGCCACCCGACGCGGCGGCCGTCCGTCCGGAAGACCGCCCGCGTCCGCGGTCCGACGCGCCATCGGCGCCGCCTGCGGGCGCGCCCGACGACACGCCGTCGGACGGCGATCACAACCAGGGCGGCGCTCGCCCGGAAGGGCTCGACTATCAACGCGACCTTGGTCAGGAGCAGGACGCCTGATTTCGTCGTAGCCGCATTCCACCGCCGTATTTCATTGCAATTCTCGGAACTGAATCGCCGCGCGGCCGCCTTCGGGCCGCCGCGCCCGCTTTGGCGCGCGTCGCGCGCCAGCCAATCGAATCGAGAAGGGGAAGTCGCATGAGCAGATTGATCGTGGTATCGAATCGTGTCGCCGCCGGCGAGGACACGCGCCCGAGCGCAGGCGGCCTCGCGGTCGGCGTGATGGACGCGCTGAAGGAAACCGGCGGCATCTGGTTCGGCTGGAACGGCGAGATCGTCGGTACGCCCGACGCCGCACCCGCAATCCAGCGGGACGGCAACGTCACGTATGCGACGCTCGGGCTGACCCGGCGCGACTACGATCAGTACTACCGCGGCTTCTCGAACGCGACGCTGTGGCCGGTGTTTCACTACCGCGGCGATCTCGCGCGCTTCGACCGGCAGGAGTACGCGGGCTATCTGCGCGTGAACGCGATGCTCGCGCAGCAGCTCGCCGCGCTGCTGCGGCCCGACGACCTGATCTGGGTGCACGACTATCACCTGCTGCCGTTCGCGCATTGCCTGCGCGAGCTCGGCGTGAAGAACCCGATCGGCTTCTTCCTGCACATTCCGTTTCCGTCGCCCGACATGCTGCGCCTCGTGCCGCCGCACGAGGAACTCGTGAAGTTCATGTGCGCGTACGACATCGCGGGTTTCCAGACCGATGCCGACAAGCAGGCGTTCACCGACTACATCGAGCGGCGCGGCGTCGGCGCGGCGAGCGACGACGGGATGCTGCATGCGCACGGCCGCATCGTGAAGGTCGCCGCCTATCCGATCGGCGTGCATCCGGATGCGATCGCCGAGGCAGCCGTCCAGTACGGCTCGCGCAAGCCGGTGAAGATGCTGAGCGATGCGCTCGCCGGCCGCAAGCTCGTGATGAGCGTCGACCGGCTCGACTATTCGAAGGGGCTCGTCGAACGCTTCCAGTCGTTCGAGCGGATGCTCGCCAACGCGCCGGGCTGGCAGGGGCGCGTGTCGCTCGTGCAGATCGCGCCGCCGACGCGCTCCGACGTGCAGACCTACCAGCGCATTCGCGAAATGCTCGAGGGCGAGGCCGGCCGCATCAACGGCCGCTTCTCGCAGCTCGACTGGACGCCGATCCAGTACCTGAACCGCAAGTACGAGCGCAATCTGCTCATGGCGTTCTTCCGGATGTCGCAGGTTGGCTACGTGACGCCGTTGCGCGACGGGATGAATCTCGTCGCCAAGGAGTACGTCGCATCGCAGGATCCGGCCGATCCGGGCGTGCTCGTGCTGTCGGAGTTCGCGGGCGCGGCGGCCGAGTTGACCGGTGCGCTGCTCGTCAATCCTTACGACCTGTCGCAGATGGCCGACGCGCTCGAGCGCGCGCTGTCGATGCCGCTCGCGGAGCGGCAGGCGCGTCACGAGGAGAACCTCGCGCGGCTGCGCGAGAACAACCTGTCGGTCTGGCGCGATACGTTCGTCGCCGACCTGCGCAGCGTCGCGGCGGCGGCGTCGGTCACGCAGCGCGCGGGCCGGCGAGTCGCGCATGTCTGAGCGCGTGGAGGAGGGCGGCGCGCAGGAGGTGTCCGCCCGCTTCTTCGTCGTCACGGGCGGCCCCGGCTCCGGCAAGAGCACATTGCTCGATGCGCTCGAGCGCAGTGGTTTCGCGCGCTCGCACGAGGCCGGGCGTGGTGTGATCCGCGACCAGATGGCGATCGACGGTCCGGCGCTACCTTGGCGCGACCGGGCCGCGTTCGCCGAGCTGATGCTGAACTGGGAGATGCGTTCGTACCATCTCGCACGAGGCGCGCGCGGGCCAGTGTTCTTCGACCGCGGCGTGCCGGACGTGATCGGCTACCTGCGCCTGACGGGCCTCGCGGTACCCACGCATGCGGAGGCCGCGGCGCGGCGCTTCCGTTATCACCGGCGCGTGTTCATTGCGCCGCCGTGGCGCGACATCTACACACAGGATACCGAGCGCCGGCAGGATTTCGCCGAGGCGGTGCGCACCTACGACGCAATGGTCGACTGCTATACGGCGTATGGGTATCGGCTGATCGAGCTGCCGTGCGTGAGCGTGAAGGCGCGCGTGCGCTTCGTGATGGACGCGCTCGATGCCGCGTGACCGGCGCTCGCCACGCGCGGCGGCGTCAGGTTGCCGCGTCGGGGCGCGGCGACGCGATGCGCAGCATGCTGACCACCGCGGCGAGCGCCGCGAACACCGTGGCGACATAGAGCGCGATCGTCGGCCCGCGGTCGGGCGCCAGCCCGAAAATCAGTGCGACGAGCGCGGCACCGAGCGTCTGGCCCGTCAGGCGTGCCGTGCTCAGCATCCCGCCCGCGCCGCCGCTGCGCTCGCGCGGCGCCGACGACAGCATCGCTCGATTGTTCGGCGACTGGAACAGCCCGAAACCCGCGCCGCACAGCGCCATCCGCCACACGATGTCGACGGTGCCCGGATGCGCGCCGATCGTCGCGAGCGACAGTAGCCCGGCCGCGAACAGCGCAAGTCCGATTCCGCCGAGGATCCCGGCCGAGTAGCGATCCGACAGCACGCCGGCGAGCGGCGCGGCGAATACGATCACGAGCGGCCACGGCGTCATGTAGAGGCCGGTTTCGACTTGCGAGAAACCGAGCGAATGCTGCAGCCAGAACGGCAGCGCGACGAACGCGAGCATCTGCGACGTGAACGATGCAACGGACGTGCAGATCGACAGCGCGAACATCGGGATGCGCATCAGGTCGACCGGCAGCAGCGGCGCCGGCTGCGACAGTTGTCGCTTCACGAAGAAGTAGCCGACGGTGAACGCGATCGCCAGTTCGGCCGCGACGTACGCGTGGCTTTCGCCGTGGCCGAGTCCGTCGACGGCCATGATCAGCAGGCCGAACACGCACGCGTTCATCAGCGCACTCGGGAAGTCGTACGGCGCGTCGTGCAGCGGGTTGGCCGGCAGTGCACGGAGACTGCCGAACACCGCGGCGATGCCGATCGGCACGTTGACCGCGAACAGCCAGGGCCACGACGCGAACGACAGGATCGCCGATGCGACCGTCGGGCCGATCGCCGACGACAGCGCGACCACCATCGCATTGATCGACAGCCCGCGCCCGAGCATCGACGACGGGTAGATCATCCGCACGAGCGCCGCGTTCACGCTCATGATGCCGGCCGCACCGAATCCCTGTATCACGCGCATCACGGCGAGCATGGGCAGCGAGCCGGCGAGCGCGCAGCCGAGCGACGCCGCGGTGAAGAGCCCGAGCCCGGCGATGTAGATGCGGCGATAGCCGATGCGTTCGCCGAGCGACGCGAGGGGCAGCAGCGTGATCGTGACCGCGAGCTGGTACGCGTTGACGATCCAGATCGATGCGGCATCGGACGCGTGCAGGTCGCGCGCGATCGTCGGCAGCGCGACGTTCGCGATGGCGCCGTCGAGCACGGCGAGCGTGATGCCCAATGCGACGCAGACGATTGCCCAGTAGCGTTGCGGAAGCGGCAGGCCGGTATCGGCGTTCATGACGGGAGCGAAGGCGTGATTGGCCGCGTACCCGGATGCCGGTTGCGTGCGCAACCATGCTCGCGGGTGGAGGCGGTGGTGAACGGCCCGGTCAGCCTGGCGGCGCTGGAGCGGGACCGGTCGAGTGTATCACCGGGCCGCGTCGAGCGACGCCGCCACCGGCCGGCGGCCGGTGCGTGCACTCAGCCTTCGAAGTCGAGACCGCCGAGCCGCACGAGCGGGGCGGCCTGCGTGCGCGACGCGAGATCGATGTCGCGCGCGCCCTGCCATGCGCTCAGCTTCCTCGGCAGCGCGCTGAGGTAGTGCTCGAATCGCGCGGGCCCATCGGGTGCCATCAGTCGTTCGATCTCGTCGGTGTCCCAGGTCAGTTCGAGGTTCAGCGGATGCACGAAGCCGCTCACGTGCTCGTGCGGCGCGCTGCGGATCTGCACGCGCGTCGGTTGCCCGTGCCCGCCGTACGGGACGACGTCGGTCAGCACGTGATCGGCGAAGTAGGCGGCGATCGCCTGCGCAATGCGCGGCGCGAATTCGGTATCGAAACGGCGGGCGGTTTCGGGCTGCATGAAGGCGTCTCCTGTGTGCCGAAAATCGTAGCACGGCCGCGCCGCGTTTCGGTGTGCGTGATACGCGTAATGGCGCGTTACCACTTGCTGCATCTATTACGGCCGCGCGCACCCACAATGCATCGCATCCAGTACCACTTCGCGTGGGAGTCCATCATGAAAAGAATTGCCGCAGTATGTGTCCTCGCCGGTTCGCTCGCCGTGGCGGGCCCGGCGTCCGCGCATGGTCGCGACGGGGGCGCCGTCATCGGCGCGCTGATCGGCGGCGCGGTGCTCGGCGCGATCGTGACATCGGCGATGAATCCGCCCGTCGCATACCAGGCGCCCGTGTATCAGGCACCGGCCTATCAGCCGCCGACGTACTATCAGGCCCCGGCTTACCAGCAGCCGGCTTATCCGACCTATCGGCAGGCGCAGTACCAGGACGACGGCCAGGACTATTGCTACGACCGCTATCAGCGCCCGTATGTGTGCGGCGCGCCGGTGTCGGGCGGCTATGCGCGGCCGGCCGGCTGGTAAGCGGGCCGGTGATCGGGCTCGTCGCCGCGTGGCCGGTGCCGATTGAGTAAATCGCGGGTATGCAGGAAGACAAAAGGAAAGGCCCTCGCGTGATGCGAGGGCCTTCGTCGTTTCTCGGGCGTCGGGTTTTGGGCGCCGGACGGCAGCCGCGCGAGGCCGTGTGCGGATACAAACGGTTGCAATTGGATCCGCAGGATCAGTGACGATGGCCGCCGTCGCCGCGTCCGCCGCCGCCATCGTTCCAGTCGCCGCGACGTCCGCCGCCGCGTCCCCAGCCGCCATGGTCCCCACGATCGCGATCCCAGCGGCGGTAGTCGCGGTGTCCGCGATCCCAGTCGCGTCCGCCGCCACCACCCCAGATATTGACCGTGCCATAGACGGGGGATGCCCCGTAGGCCGGCCCGTACGCGTAGCCGGGATCGGAATAGTAGGTCTGTCCGTAGCCGTATCCGTATCCGGCGTCCGGACCGACGACGCACCCGGCCAGCAGCGTGGCGACGCCGGCGGCGGCAATGAGCTTCAGCATGATGTTCTCCGTTGATTCCCCTATAAGTACCGCGCGCGGGGATTGCCGGCTGTTTGCAATTGTGTCGCCAAATTACAGCCTCGTAAGGTCGTGCGACGAAAGTGTTAGCATCGGGGCCTATTTTTGTTTATCAGGAGCACATCGATGAAATTCGCGATCCGGGCCGCCCTGGCCGCCCTTTGCGTGACGACCGCCGCCGCCTGCGCGGCGGGGCCCGCATCGGCGCCCGCCGTGCCGGCCGAATCGATCAAGATGTTCCCGCAGCCGGCGGCTGGCCAGCAGCGCGCGGTGATCGCGCTGCCCGCGCTCGAGAACGAAGGCGATGCGCGCGTCGAGCTGATGATCGGCAAGATGCTGCAGACCGACTGCAACCAGCAATGGTTCGGCGGCGAGTTGACCGCAGAGGACGTGAAGGGCTGGGGCTATACGTACTACCGGCTGACCGACGTGAAGGGGCCGGCATCGACGCTGATGGCCTGCCCGGGCCAGGCGCCGCAGCAGCGCTTCGTGCAAGTGCGCGGTGACGGCCAACTGCTGCGCTACAACAGCCGCCTGCCGCTCGTCGTGTACGTGCCGGACGGTTTCGACGTGCGCTACCGCGTGTGGCATGCGTCGAAGGACGTGCAGCACGCCGTCACGCAGTAACGCACCGACCGGCGCGGTCATGCGGGGCGCTTGCCGCTGCGCGGCCGCCCGGTCTTGCGGGCTTCTCTCCGGAGCCCGTCACTATCCGCCGCTCGCATCCGCGAGCGCCGGCCATGCGGCCAGCGCGGTTTGCGCGACCGCCTCCACATCGCGACGGCTCGCGCCGTGGCGCGTCTGAATCGCCATCCCCTGTTGGACCGTCACGGAGTAGCGCGCGATCGCATCGAAGTTCGCGTGCGCGGAGAGCTCGCCGGTTACCACGCCTTCGCCAAGCCGCGCGCGTAATGCGGCGACCGTCTGCTTGCGCATCGCGATCAGCGTGTGCCGTACCGCACCGCTGGACGCAAGGGCTTGCGCACGATCTCGGCGTGTGCGGCATCACGGTCAATCTCGTGCATTCGGGGGGGCGACCGATACCGACATGAATCCGGCCGACGGTGAGCATGCCGCCGCACAACGTTCGCGGATGGCGGTTCCGCAGTACGGCGAGGCCGAGGATGAGGCGGCGCTCGTCGCGCTCGTCGTCGGGCTGGAAGGGCAGGTCGATCAACGGGACGGAGTTGGCGACCGACGGCGGCGCGAATGTGTAAGGGGCGATGGCCGGTGCGACCCGATCGGACGGAGTGACGTTGACTACGGGCAGCCGAGCTGCCGATGCTCGACCTCCAGATCGGCTCGTTTGTCGTAAGCACGCAGCTCGTTGCGCGGCTTGCCGTCCGGGCCGATGCCGCGCACGACCTTGTGGCCGCGGTCCGGCGCATGTTTGACGGCATCGATGCCGGCGGCCAGTTCGCTGCAGCGAGCAACGGTCGACGCGCGTTCCGGGCGGCGTGTTGCCGCATCCGCGACGTTGGCGACGCCCGGGCTGACGTATCGCTGCTTCGGCGTCGCCGTGCCGGTCGCGCTTGTGACATCGGCGGCATTCGCCGTGTAGATCAGCGCCGACGACATGGCCAGGGCCGCGAGTGTTTGAGTCATGGTCGAGGTTCGGGTGCGGATGAAGGTTCGGGATTCTACGTAATCTACGGTACATGTCGATTGCGCCAGGTCCGGGTGCGATCGCATGTCGCATGTCGTCGTGATGACGCGGCGATGAATGGAAGAGGATAACGAACTATTTCACAGGTGAAATGCGGAATTCATTTACAAAGTGATCAAGCGTACTTACGATGACGCCAATTTGGGCTAGCGGAACTTCGTATGCGTACAGTCGATCGGGCGACGTTTGCCGCGCTCTGCCTTTGTCTTGCCGCATGTGGCGGCGGTGACGACAACGCTGCCGCAGGCGCGCAGACCGTTGCGGGCACATCGACATCGTCCGGCGCACCTACCGGTGCTGCATCCGGCGCAGCGGCTTCATCGACGAGTTCCGGCAGCCCGGCGTCGACCGCCGGGGCGACCGGTACGGCGTCCGGTGCGACGCTTCTGCCTTCCAATGGCACCAAACCTGTTCTCGTCGCCGATGTGACGGTTTTCCCGGCCAGCGACGGCAGCGACCAGGCCGACGCGTTGCAGAAAGCATTCGACAGCCTGCGTGCCGGCCAACGCCTCGTCATCGCACCGGGACGCTACGTCGTCGGGCATTCGCTTGCCGTGACGGTGCCCCAGGCGGTGATTTCCGGATACGGCGCGACGCTGGCCGCCACGAATCCGGCCGACCAGACGATCGTGATGAGCGGCGTCGGTTCGACGCTCGTCGGCGTGACGCTGGCCGGCACCGGCACGACGCGCCTCACGACGCCCGAGTCGACGAAAGTCGAGGTGACGGGCTCGGACGTTCAGGTGCTCGGCGTGACGATCCGGGGCGGCGCGAGCGCCGGGATCTTCGTGTTCGGCGGCAACGGTATCGCGATCGTGGGCAATACCGTTCAGGCGACGCTGGCCGACGGCATCCATACGACTTACGGTTCGACCAACGTGCTGGTGCAGAACAATACGGTGGCCGGCACCGGTGACGACCTGATCGCCGTGGTCAGCTATCTCGGCGACGGCCGCCTGAGCAACAACGTGCTGATCGACCATAACGCGGTGTCGGGCAACGCGTGGGGGCGCGGCATCACCGTCGTCGGCGGGCGGGCGGTAACGATCTCGAACAATACGGTCGACGGCGTCGAGAAGGCGGCGGGAATTCTGGTCGCACAGGAGGACAGCTGGAAAACCTACGGGTCTTCGAACGTCGTCATCACGGGCAATACCGTGACCAACATCCAGACCGCGAACGTGAACAACGGGCTGCAGCCGACGCAGCAGGGCGCGATCGAGCTGGATACGTGGTCGGGAACCGTGTCGGATGTCACCGTGGCGGACAACCGCGTGTCGGGCTCCGGCTATGCGGGTTTCCGGGCGTACGGGAACGTGTGTTCGTTCAGTGTGACGGGCAACACGTTTTCGTCGATTGCCGGCTTGCCGGTCTCGCTGTTGACGAATGGTTGCGCGGCGAACCAGATCGTCGTCGATGCGAATCGGCTCGGGGACGGCAGTCTGCTGGCGCTGCCGGCCGGGGCGTCGCCGACGGGGACGTTTGCCGTGACGGGCGCGAATGCGAGTCTGATGCCGCAGGTCAGGACCGGATTGATGCAGTGACGGGGCGGTGAGGCTGCAAGGCGGGTGGGTGTTGTGTGGCAAAGCCTGAACGTAGGTGGTCGCGGCCGAACAGGGGACCAGGCGGGAACGTGCGCGAATCAGCGGCCGGATGCAGCAAATGCGGGCGATGCGGGTCTCAGGTACAACTCGACCGCCCGAACGCGTTCTTGGTATGAATCCATGGACTTTGGCCACATACACTTCGGTCCAGCCATCCTTCTGGATCGTAAACCACTCGCGCGCGACAGCCTCAAACGTCGATGCGGGCTCGATCGCTCGGGTGCGTTTCGCTTCTCGCTTCTGCTCATACGGACCTCCTCGGTTGCCGTAAATTATGGCTCGAAGATGTCTACGGAAGGCTGGCCGGTCCAGTCCACTTTTTGACGGGAACGTCCGGATGTCGTCCAGGTCCGTCCTTACGGACATTCATGGATGGGTCGTAAGCTTTGACGAGCAATGTCGGCAGTTGACATTGCCAAACCATGCCGCCTAACATCGCTCGAGATGACTAGGAGAATTTCAGTATGAATGCGACATTTATCATCGTAGTAGGAAGTCGGCGCATGGTCCGTTAGCGGCACCTGGCTGCCCCCATGCGCCCCCGATACCTTCGGGGGCTTTTTTTTGCCTACGCGAAAGTCTTCCCATCGGAAACGCCGGTGACTTCCACACCATCGCCTCCCAGGCTCTCCACACTGATTCTGCTGTGCGCACTTTCAGTGCTGCCATTGAGCATATGCCTACCTTCGTTGCCGAACATTGCGATAGCTTTTCACGCTGACTATGCGCTCGTGAGCTTATCGCTGGCAGGATATGCAAGTGTCGCGGCCACACTGGAATTGATCATGGGGCCACTGTCCGATCGCTTCGGGCGAAGGGCAATTGTACTGACCAGCCTGACAGTATTCGTGATTGGGTCGCTTGGCTGCGCACTTTCGGGCAATATCTGGGCCTTTCTGGCTTTCCGCTTGCTTCAGGCTCCAATAACCTCCTGCTACCCGGTGTCGATGGCGGCCATCAGGGATACGACCGGAAAGGAAGGGGCAGCGAGCCGAATCGGATATGCCGCGATGGCAGCGGCTTTTGCCCCGATGCTTGGTCCAACGGTCGGTGGCGTGATTGATGAAACCAGCGGCTGGCGAGCAATTTTCTGGGGCCTTGCCCTTGCCGGCATATCACTTTTTGCGGTGTGCTGGTTCGGTCTAGGTGAGACTAACAAGAATCCATCGGGCACGATCAGGCGGCAGCTTCGGGCCTATCCTGCGCTTTTGCAAGAACGTCGCTTCTGGGCCTATGCACTGTGCATGGCGTTTTCAACCGGCACGTTTTATACCTTTCTGGCTGGTGCTCCATTGGCCGCCAAAACGTCGTTCGATGTGCCACCGGCAACGCTAGGCTTTTGGATGGGCACCATCACTGCCGGGTTCGTGCTTGGCAGCTTTCTGTCTGGTCGCTACGCGAGACGCTATCCCCTCACGACAACCATCATGGCAGGACGTATCGTTGCGTGCGCCGGCCCCATCGTCGGCTTGATGCTCTTCCTCGTCGGAGCCAAACATGCAATGGCGCTGTTCGGACCTTGCATGCTTGTTGGTTTCGGTAACGGCCTGTCGAATCCATGCGCTCATGCCGGTGCGGTGTCAGTGCGTCCGGAACTAGCGGGCAGCGCTTCTGGTTTGGCTGGCGCGTTGACGATAGCTGGGGGCGCCGCGCTTTCCTCAATGACGGGAGCCGTATTGACAGAGAGCAACGCAGCTTACGCGCCGCTTTTCCTGATGTTGTTTTCCTCCGTAATTGCTCTGTTGGCCGCATCATATGTGGGTGTATTGGACCGGCACGAGGCGTATCGATGATCAAACATTGGTACTTCGTTCCGGTGAATTGCCCACTCCCCGGCGGGGCGTCGTTTAGCGTGCGCTTCCAATCAAGCCGGCTTCGTTGTGCGCCGAATAGAGCATTTGTGATTATGCAGCCGGTCCTGCTGGTGGATGGGAAGCGTGGAGGGGCCAGGCACAAGGGTCCGATATACCTTGGAAGCCGGCGCTCGAAGGCACGGTGGCCGACTGGCGGCATCGGGTCGATCACGGTCCTTGATGACGTGACGGCTAAGCGATCGAACCTGATCTGACGCTGACTCATACGCGTGGCGGCACGGGTCTATCTGGTTGCCGCGATCGGGATGATTTCTGCCCCGGCTTTGAGTTTGTCGAGGTGGTCACCCCATACCTGCATCATTCGCCTGCGTTCCGGCAGATATTCAGCGTGGACGTAGGCAGCAGTTACTTGATTGCGTTCGGCGTGTGCCATCTGGCGCTCTACAACGTCCCGGCCGAAGCCGAGTTCACGCAGAGCCGTAGCAGCCAGCCCGCGAAACCCGTGCCCCGTCATCCGCGACTTGTAGCCCATGCGATAGAGCGCGTAGAGCATGGTGTTGTTCGAAATGTGGCTCCGGCCTTGCACGCTGTAGAACACGAAGCGATGCTGGCCGTTGATCGCGCGGAGCTGGGCGAGCACGTCGAGCGCCTGCCGTGATAGCGGCACGATGTGCGGGTCGCGCATCTTCATGCGTTCCGGCGGTACGCGCCATTCTGCGGCGGCCTCGTCAAACTCCGACCACTCTGCGCGGATCATTTCCGTTGTCCGCACGAAGGTCAGTGCCATCAGGCGGAGCGCGAGCCGGGTAACTAGGTCGCCTTGGTAGGCGTCAATGTCGCGCATGAGCTGCGGTATCTCCGTCGCCTTGACGCGAGCCATGTGCTGCACGCCGGGGCCTTTCTTCAACACCGTCTGCGCATCGATGTCAGCCGCCGGATTCCTGTAGCATCTACCGGTCATGATCCCGTACTGGAAGACCGCGCGGGAGCGCTGGAGGATTCGCTTCGCCGTCTCGCGTACCCCGCGCGCTTCAACCTCGCGAACGATGCTGAGCATCTGTGGCGAATCGATCTCCGCGATCGGGCGAGGGCCGATCTTCGGGAACACGTCGACCTCAAGCGAATTCAGCACCTTCTCCGCGTAGCCGTCGCTCCAGCCCGGACGCTGGGAGTCGTACCACTCGCGAGCTACCGCTTCGAACGAGTTTGCCGCCGCGATTTCGGCGGCCCGTTTCGCGTCCTTCTTCGCCTCGCCCGGATCAATGCCGGCCGCGATCTGCTCGCGGGCCTCTTCCGTGCCGTCGCGAGCGTGACGGCCGGATAGACGCCGAGGGCGAGCGTCTTCTGCTTGCCAAGGAAGCGGTGGGACAAGCGCCAGTACTTAGCGCCGTTCGGTTGGACGAGCAAGAACATCCCGTTGCCGTCCGTGAGTTTGTACGGGGCCGCGCTGGCCTTCGCGTTCCGTACCTGCACGTCAGTGAGAGGCATTGTTGGTATCCGCTGATACCAACAAAAATACCAACACTTTCTCCGGCTGTCACTGAGCAACCTTGGGTAACGATGGGAGCTAGAAGGCCGCCAGACGGGCCTGAGCGGGCGATTTCTTGTGAATCTTGGGGATGGTTTGGGGCTTGACTGGTCCCCCCGACAGGAATCGAACCTGTATCTAGCGCTTAGGAGGCGCTTGTTCTATCCATTGAACTACGGGGAGCGGATAGTTTGAGCGGGATGGACTGAACCCTTATAGATCAGGCTCTTGCCCTTGTCCCGTGTGCCTTTCCGGGATTTTCGTCGTCGTGCTCGTGACGCGAAATGACTGGATGTGAAGCATAGTTTAACGCCCTGCCTGCTACAAATCTGCTACAAATCGACCCTGTAGCAGCGTACGTGGATGACGCATTGCTACAGTCCACAGACGGGGTGTTTCATGGCTTCGATCCTCAAGATCGGCGACCGCTGGCGTGCTCAAATCCGCCGGCGGGGACAGAGTATAGCAAAGACGTTTCGAACCAAGGGCGCGGCCGAAGCATGGGCGCGAGAGATCGAGGGCGGTATCGACAAGGGGCAAGCCGCCGTCGACGAGCAGACAATCACGGTCGGCGAGTTGGTGCGTTTGTATCGAAACGCTCGCAACGATTCCGGCCGGCCGGTCGCCGAGAAGTCGAACGAAGACTACATGCTGAAGCGGCTGGAAAGTCACTTTGACGATGAGGTAGCGGCGAAGCTATCGACCAAGCGGCTGGTCAAGTTTGCCCAGGAGCGCAAGAAAGAGGGCGCGGGGCAGTACACGATCGACATGGACATATCCAAGCTCGGGACGGTGTACAAACACATGGCGTCGCTACTGGATCTGCGGTTGCCGCATGCTCCGAGCATCGCGCGGCCGACGCTCGATCACCTGCAGCTCATCGGGCCGGGGAAGCATCGCGACCGGCGGCCGACGCGTGAAGAGATCGTGAAGATCTTCGAGTGGTTTGCTGAAGGGTCGGGCATCGCATACAGCTTATCGAGCCATTTGCGTACGCTGTCAGTTTCCTTGGCCTTGGACATGGCAGTGCTTGTCTCGATGCGTCGGGTCAAGTCGCGGACGGCCCCGCGAATTGCCTGAACGCGGGTCGGATAGGTCGCCATGCCCTCGTGATAAGAGCACGGTGAAGCGCCGCCGGCAGTACCAATGGTGTAATCGATCCCGTAGATCCAAACGCCTTCGGCAATCAGCGCGACCCGAATTTCTGCGGGGCTTCGACTGGTGCGTTGTTGCTTCGGCGCGGACACGATGTCCGTCGGTGTATAGACGCCGTGCCGAAGGCGTCGATCGACTCGACGCGTAACAACAGCAAGGCCGCGAAATACGGCCTGCGACCGTTCATGGTCGGAGTCAGCAAGGCGAAAGACCTGATCCTGGACAACCGGCTGAAGCTGGACGGCGACGGGCCGGGGCGGATGCACTGGTACGTCGGCGTGCGGTCCGATTACCTCTCGCAGGTCACGGCGGAAGTGAAGGTGCCCGGGCGCGTCGGCGGCAAGCGGGTCTGGCAGAAGAAGGCTGGTGCACGTAACGAAGCGCTCGACTGCGAAGTGTATGCACTGCACGCGGCGCGTAGTGTGAAAACCCACCTGCTGACCGAACAGCACTGGTTGCTGGAACAGCATCGTATCTCGCAGGTGACGTTGTTCGACGCAGCGCCGGTGATCGAAGCGTTACCGCTCGCACAACCGTTCGAGCAACCCCCGGATCCGCCGAACGAATCGGCCGCCGAGCCGACGGCGGTCGTCATGACGGCACCAAAACCAACCGAAGCCCCGCCTCTGAGCGGGGTTTCGCGCATTCAGGGCCGGCGTGTCGGTCGCTCGACGTACCTGAAACGCCGATAGGAGAAACACATGGCTTACACGATGGCGGACCTGCAACGCATCCAGTTGGCGATCGCGAAGGGCGAGCTGGAGGTCCAGTACGCGGATCGCAAGGTGCGCTACTGGTCGATTGCCGAGCTGCGCGATGCGCAGACCGAGATCATTCGGGCGCTTGACGGCGCGACCGGCCGCTCGCGGCTCATTCGCCTGCGCCATGCCGGCAAGGGGGTGCGATGAGCCGCGCGTATCCGGTTCTCGCGCAGCGCGGCTTTGTCGTGCCGACCCGAATGCATCGGTCGTGCAGAACCTGCCGCTGATGCGTCACCGCGCGCGGGACGCGATCCGGAATGATCCGTGGGCGAAGACCGCGATCGCTCGGTTGGTGTCGAACGCCATTGGCACCGGCATTCAGGCACATCCGCGGCATCCGGACGCGGACGTGCGTCGTGCGCAAAAGCAACTTTGGGACGACAGCTCGAGCGAGCTGGACCCGAACGGCGACCATGATTTGTACGGATTGCAGACGCTCGCAGCGCGGGCATTTTTCAGCGACGGCGAGGTGCTGGTGCGTCGCCGTTTACGCCCTCCGAATGCCGGGCTGGCGGTGCCGATGCAGATCCAACTGTTCGAAGGGGACATGCTGCCGGTCTCGAAGAACGAGCCGATTCCAGGCGGCGAGATCATCAACGGTGTCGAGTTCAACGAAGACGGCGAGCGCGTCGCGTATCACCTGCTTCGCCGGCATCCGGGTGAGTACAACCGGTTTGCCGGCGATGCGGTGCAGACCGTGCGCGTGCCGGCCGACGAGATCGCGCACGTGTTCCACGCGCTGCGGCCCGGTCAGGTGCGTGGCGTGCCGGAACTATCGACGGTGCTGCTGCGGCTGCATTCGCTGGACAACTTCGACGACGCGGTGCTGTTCCGGCAGGAGGTGAGCAATCTCTTTGCCGGCTTCATCGTGAAGCCGCAGGCGGAAGTCGGTCCGCTCGGCGATCCGGTCTCAGGTGCGCCGATCGACTTCGACGTCGACGGCTTCTCGCCGGTTGTGTCGCTGGAGCCGGGCGCAATGCAGGAGCTGGCACCCGGCGAGGACGTGCGATTCGCAACGCCGCCCGGCGCAGGTGCCGACTATGCGCCGTTCATGCGTCAACAGCTGATGGCCGCAGCGGCATCGGTCGGCATGCCCTATGAGGTGCTGACGGGCGACCTGCGCGATGTCAGCGACCGCGTTCTGCGCGTGTTGCTCAACGAGTTCCGGCGCTCGATCGAGCAGCTGCAGCAGAACGTGTTCATCCACCAGTTCTGTCGGCGGATCTGGTGCTGGTGGGTCGACGCCTGTGCGGCTCGCGAACACATTCGTCGAGCGGCTCGATTGGGCCGCATGCATCGGGCGATACGACCGGGCACACACGCTGTTCTATCTCGATCCGCCGTATTACGAGACGGAAGGGTATGGCGTCGCGTTTCCGTTTGCCGAGTACGAGAAGATCGCCGCGAAACTGCGTTCGATCAAGGGACGTGCGATCGTAAGCCTGAACGACCATCCCGACATTCGGCGCGTATTCGATGGATTCCATATCGAAACCGTGCCGATTCAGTACACGGTCGGCGGAGGCAAGGGTGTCGAGAGAAACGAGCTGATTATCTTCAGTTGGGACGACGCGGCGCAGCCGGCTGGGCTCTTCTAATCGCGGGCCATCGTGTCGAAAGACGCGATGGCCAATTGCTCAAAAATTCTAATTGCAAGCGCGTCCGTGCCCCGATCATTGTCGCGTTTACTCGACGTTTGACAATTGTTGACCCGCTCGCCGAGACGCGGCTGCGTGGGTTGCGAGAAGATGCCGCCATCCGATAATCCGTAGGGCGCAGTCGCTCAAGTTGCGAGTAGACCAGAAAAATGAATCAAAATAACTACCGTTTGGTGTACAGCCGTGTACGCGGCATGTTGATTGCCGTCGAAGAGACAGCCAATGCGTCGGGCAACGCGGGTCGTGGCGAGACGCGTGGGGCGGCGGTTGAGCGCGAATCGATTGTGCGATTTGCCCTCCGGAGCATCGCATTGGCATCCCTGATTGCGGTCGGCGCGACGCCGATATGGGCTGATGCGCAAATTGTCGGTGGCGGTGTGCATGCGCCATCGGTGATCCAGACGCAAAATGGATTGCCACAAGTCAATATTAATAGGCCGGGAAGTTCAGGTGTTTCTTTAAACACCTATAATCAGTTCGACGTGCAGAAACCCGGTGCGATACTCAATAATTCACCGACGATCGTCAACACGCAACAAGCGGGATATATCAACGGGAACCCGAATTTCGGACCCAACGATTCTGCGCGGATTATTGTTAATCAGGTTAATAGCAATAATCCATCGGTTCTCAGGGGGTATGTTGAGATAGCGGGCCCCAAAGCCGAGATTATCTTATCGAATTCAGCTGGCCTCCTGGTCGACGGTGGCGGTTTTATTAATACCTCGCGCGCTGTCTTGACAACCGGGGTGCCGTATTACGGTGCTGACGGTTCGGTAGCTGGCTTTAATGTAAATCGTGGCCTCGTCACCGTGTCCGGCGCGGGTTTGAATGCGGCCAATGTCGATCAAGTTGACATTATCGCCCGTGCGGTTCAGGCAAATGCGGCGATTTACGCGAAAAATCTGAACGTAATCGCCGGTCCGAACCAAGTCAATCACGATACGCTCGCCACGACGCCGATTCAGGACGGCAGCCCTGCACCGGCAATCGCAATTGACGTTGGTCAATTGGGCGGAATGTACGCCAATAGGGTGTTTCTTGTCGCTAATCAGAATGGTGTCGGCGTGGCGAACGCCGGCACGATTGCCGCGCAGGCCGGGGATCTGACGCTCCAGTCGAACGGGCAGCTTGTGCTGTCCGGCAAGACGATCGCAAGCGGCAATCTTACGGCGAACGGTAGCGATGTCCAGAATACGGGGACGACCTACGCGCAGCAGAGCGCGAACGTAGCGGCCAGCGGGACGCTGTCTAATAGCGGCACGCTCGCAGCGCAGCAGAATACGACGATCAGCGCCGCAACCGTCAGTTCAACCGGCGCACTCGGCGCAGGTGTGAACAACGACGGTTCCGTGAGCCACAGCGGCGATCTGAGCATTACCGCGTCCGGCCAACTGAACGCGACGGGCCAGAATCTTGCCGGCGGCAACGCGACGCTCACTGGCAGCAGTGTGAACCTTGCAGGCGGCCAGACGGCCGCTAACGGCGGCATGACGCTAAACGCCAATGCCGGCGACCTCAACCTTTCCAGCGCAACGACGAGTGCGCAGGGCGCGCTCAACGCGAGCGCCGCCGGGGCGCTTATCAACGACCACGGCAATCTTTCGAGCCAGAGCAGCGCGACATTGACGGCAGGCAGTCTTTCGAACCAAGGCGGCACGGTATCGTCCCAGGGGCCGTTGTCGGTGCAGTCGGCCGGACAGATCGCAAATCAAGCCGGCACACTGGTGTCGCAAAGCACGGCGGACGTCCACGGTGGTGCGATCCTGAACCAACAGGGCATCATCCAGAGCGCGGGCCGGATGAGCGTCGGCGGCGCATCCTTGGATAACTCGGCCGGGCGCGTGACGTCCCTCAATGGCGACGGCCTGTCCATCGCAACGAGCGGCCAGCTCACGAACGCTGCGGGTACGACAGCGAACGGCGCACAAGGCGGTGTGATCGGTGGTGACGGCTCCGTCACGATTCAGGCGGGCAGTCTCGCGAACCATGGATCAATCAGCGCGAACACCGATTTGGCTGTCGGTGCGCAATCGGTCGACAACGGCAACGGTTCGCTGGCGGCAGGCCAGAATGCGACGATCGATGCCGGCACCGCGCTCACGAATGCAGCAGGCAGCATTTCCGCAGGTGCGTTGGCAAACGTTCGCGCGGCCAGTCTGGACAACAGTGCAGGGGCAATTCAGGCCAGCCAGTTGTCGCTGACGGCGACCAATCTCAAAAATCAGTCGGGCTCGATCACGCAGACCGGCTCGGGACCGGCAACGATCGCGGTTTCGGGCACGCTGGACAATAGCTCGGGAACCGTTCAAACGAACAGTACCGACCTCAGCCTGACGCCGGCCGCATTGATCAACGACCACGGCAAGATCGCGCATGCCGGCAGCGGCACGTTGACCATCGGCACGGGTGCTGTCTCGAACCAAGGCGGCATGATCGCGACCAATGGCGCGATGAAGCTGACGGCCGCCGCCGTGTCGAACCAAGCGGGTGTGCTGTCGGCTCAGCGGCAGGCCGCGCTCGATGTGCAGTCGCTCGACAACAGTGCGGGCGGCTATATCGGCGCAGACAGCCTTGTGCTGAAAGCGCAATCGGCGATTAACAATCGCGCCGGCACGGTCGAAGCCAGTAACGGTCTCACGGTGTCCGGTGACAGCCTGTCGAACGACGGCGGCTCAATTAAGCAACTCGGCTCAGGCGCGTTGTCAGTCACGGCGACGAACGCGTTGACCAATACGGCGAACGGCACGATCGGCGGTAACGGCGACGTCTCGGTCAACGCTGGCAGCGTCGACAATTCCGGCGGCTCGCTGCTCGCATCGCAGTCGTTGTCGGTGCAGTCGAATGGCGCGCTCGCGAACGCGGCGGGCCTGATCCAGTCGAACGGGAATCTGAAAGTCCGCGCGCAAGGCGCGGTGAACAACCATGCGGGTCAAATCGAAGCGAATGGCGTGACGTCGACGCTCGACCTGTCTGGAGCCAGCATCGACAATAGTGACGCGCGCATCGCCAACATCGGCAGCGGGGCAACGACGATCGACGGCGGTGCATCGATTACGAACACGAATGCGTCCGGTACAGCGGGTGCCGGTACGATCGGCGGCAACGGTGACGTCACGCTGACTACGCAGGCTCTCACGAACGCGCAGGGCGCCCAAACGCTCGCCGGCCATGATCTGACACTGAACGTCGGCAGCAGCGCGAACAACAATGCGGGTGTCCTGTCGGCAGGGAACAACCTGAACTTTGTTGGTCCGAACGCTACGCTGTCGAACCAGAATGGCTCGGTTCGCGCAAATGGTGTCCTTTTGGTGCAAGCCGCATCGGTCGACAATACGTCGGGCAAACTCGGCAATGACGCGGGTAGCGGCGGCAGCGTGTCGATTCAAACCGGCGCTCTGTCGAACCAGGGTGGTGCGATTGGTAGCGATCAGGATCTGTCGTTGACGAGTGGCACGTTGACCGGTGACGGGTCGATCGTCGCGGGCCGCAACGGTGTAGTGACGCTTGGCAGCGACTATACGCAGACGGCAGCGAACAGGCTGCACGCGAATGGCGACCTGACGTTTTCCACGTCGGGCAAGCTGACGAACCAAGGCGTGATGGACGCCAATGGTGCGCTCACGGTGAATGCTGCGAACGTCGACAACCAGAGCGGCGCGGACCTGAATTCCGCGAACACGACGGTCAACGCCAACGGCGGCACGATCAATAACGCGGGCCGCATTGAAGGCGATGCGGTCACGACCAACAGCGCAGCGCTCAACAATACTGGAACCGTGATCGGTGGCAACGTCACGTCGAACGCGGCCACGATCACCAACACCGGCGCCGCTGCTGTCTTCGCCGCTGCGAACCAGCTGAATCTGTATGCGACGAATCAGTTGTCGAACACCGGCGGCGCAAACCTGTACAGCGTCGGCGATATCAATATCGCGGCGAACGGTCAGCGTGATGCAAATGGTTTCCTCGCGAACCGCACGCAAAACGTGCTGAACGACCAGTCCACGATCGAAGCGCAGGGCAACATTGAACTGGCTGCCGGCACGTTCACCAATACGCGTACCGCACCGACGGTCACGACCGAAACGACGAGCACGTCTAGCAAGCACGAAACCAAGCGCCAGAAGTACGTCGTATGCGCGACGATGAATGCAGATCCGAACGGGGGCTGCTCGCAGGCGATGTGGGTGAATGGCTACAAGACTCCGTTGACTTCAACCTATAGTCCTTCGCAAGTCGTGTCGCAAACGTCCGGGCCGAACGCGACCGACAAGGTGCTCGTCGTGAACGTGAACGGGCAGCAGCAGACGATCTACTACAACACGCTGACGACGAATGCGGACGGGACGGTTACGGTCAATTATTGGGATGCGTATGACCCGCACGTGAACTATGTGCCGGATTCGGAGTATGTGACCCGCAGCGACGGCCATAACGGCTATCAACGAGTCGAGATCTGGCGCGATACGACGACCACTGTCCAGCAGGACAAGGTGACGAGTCAGGCGCAGCAAGCGCAGCTCGTGGCCGGCGGCAGTATCACGATGGCGAACGTCGGAACGATCAACAACAATTACAGCGCGATCACGGCGGGCAAGTCGATTCAGATTGGCAGCACCCAGCAAGGCGGATCCGTCGGTAGTGGCAGCTATGGCGGCACGACGGTGAACAACGTCGGTCGTACGCTGTATCAATACCAGCGCGACGACATTACGTCGATGTACGCGTGGAACGAAGACACGACGCAGGATCGTGGCACGATCGTCGAGCCGTCCATCGTTTATACGCCGGTCGCAATCGGCGGCACCGGCGGTACGATCATCGCGAACCAATCGGTGTCGATCAACGCGCAGAACGTCAATAACCAGAACGTCGCCGCGCAAAACTCGGCCACCGGTGCGACGGGCGGTACGCTCGGTAGCAACGCCGCCAATCAAGGGGTGTCGGGCGGCAACCAGACCAAGGTCGGCACCGCAAGCGGCACGACGACGGTCCCCGCACTGCAGTCGGTCGCGAGCGCCAAGGGTGCATTGTCGATTACGTTGCCGACGAGCGGCATGTATTCGATCAATCCCGCGCCGGGGCAGCCGTATCTGATCGTGACGGATCCACGCCTGACCAGCTACACGAAGTTCATCTCGAGCGACTACATGCTCGGGCAGTTGAACCTGAATCCGGCGAGTATCGAAAAGCGGTTGGGCGACGGGATGTACGAGCAGCAGATGGTGCGCAACCAGATCACGCAGTTGACGGGACGCACCTTCCTGCCGGGCTACGCGAGCGCCGAAGATGAGTATCGCGCGTTGATGACCAACGGCGTGAACTACGCGAAGGAGTTCGGCTTGGTGCCGGGCATGGCGCTGACGGCCGCCCAAATGGATGCGCTCACGAGCGATATCGTGTGGCTGGTCGACCAGACCGTGACCCTGCTCGATGGCAGTACGACGCACGTGCTGGCCCCGGTCGTCTACATGGCGCAGACTCACGCGAACGACCTGCAACCGACCGGTGCATTGATCGCCGCGGACGATGTCGAGATCCATACGGCGGGTAGCACGACGAACTCCGGCGTGATCAAGGGCGGCACGAAAACCGTCCTGACGGCGACGGATATCTTGAACCGTGGCGGCACGATTTCGAGCAGCGCCAAGAACGGCACGACCGTCGTGTCGGCGAGCAACGATGTCGTCAACGCGTCGGGCCAGATTTCCGGCAACCGGGTTGCCGTGATGGCCGGCCGCGATATCGTCAACACGACGCTGGTCGATGCCGTAGGCGCAACCGGCGCATCGGGCGCGAGCAAGGTCAATACGAGCTTAATCGGCCAGCAGGGGACGATCTCGGCGACCGGCGATCTGGCCGTACAAGCCGGTCGCGATCTGACGCTTCACGGCGCGAATTTGTCGGCTGGCGGCGATGCGCTGGTGACGGCGGGCCGGAATATCAACGTCGATACGGTTCAGTCGACCACGAACCAGTCGATGTATCTGAACGATCAGCATCATTGGGAAGAGTCGACGACGAAGAACGTGACGAGCGGGATAACCGCTGGCGGCGGCTTGGCGATGCAAAGCGGCAACGATACGACGCTCAAGGGTGCGACGGTTTCGTCCGGCAAGGATCTGTCGGTGATCGCTGGTGGCAACCTGACGGCGACAACCGTCACGGATACGGCGAAGCTTGATAACGTCGCGGCGGACAGTAAGACGCGAAAAGAAACGGATCACAACTACGACGAGCATGCGGTCGGCACGCAATTCACGGCGGGCGGAAACGCGACGCTTGCGGCTGTGAGTGCCGATAAGTCCAAGGGCAACGTGACGCTGACCGGCTCCGCTCTGACGGCGGGTATGACCAACGGCGTCGAGAGCGGTACCGGCTCGGCAAACATCGGTGCGACGGGCAACGTCACGATCAACGAGGCCCGCGAGGAACACGACAAGTACCAGTCGGTGCAAGTCCAACGCGGCAGCTTCGTCAGCAGCACGAAGACCGACGGGATGACCGACACGCACGCCAATGTTGGCGTCGGCAGCACGGTGTCGGGCAACACCGTCAACATTCAGTCGGGGCGCGACCTGACCGTTCAGGGCAGCACGGTCGTCGGCACGAACGACGTGAATCTCGCGGCGACAAACAACGTCAACATCACGACCTCGAAGGATACGGTCTCGCAAGACAGCTACTACCGTGAGACGCATTCGGGTCTGGGAACGAGCGGACTGACTGTCAGCATCGGCACGCAGTCGCGGAAGGAAACGGATCATGCATCGTCCGCCACGAACAACGCGAGCACGGTCGGGTCGCTCAACGGTAACCTGAACGTCACGGCCGGCGATACGCTGCACGTGACCGGTAGCGATCTGATCGCCGGGAAGAACCTGACCGGCGCGGCATCGAATATCGTGATCGACTCGGCGACGGATACCGCGAACAAGACGCATAGCCAAGAGACGAGCAGCAGCGGCGTCACGCTCGGTTTGTCGGGCAGCGTCGGCGATGCGATCAATGGTGCTTATCAACAGGCGCAAGCCGCCAAGAGCGGCAGCGGCGATAGTCGCGCTACTGCGCTGCACGCGATCGCAGCGGCCGGCAATGCTGCGATGGGCGTCGCCGGCCTGACTGGCGGTGCACTTGCGGGCGGTGGTACGCCGAGCATTGGTGTCCAGGTGAGCGTCGGATCGAGCCATAGCCGCTTGGACACGTCGGAAAACCAGACGACGCAGCGCGGTTCGAACCTCGGCGCAGGTGGTACGACTTCGTTGGTTGCGACGGGCAATGGCACGCCGGGTAGCGGCAACATTACGGTCGCTGGCTCGAACGTGTCCGGCAAAGACGTGCTGCTCGCTGCAAAGAACCAGATCAACCTGCAAAACACGACGAACACCGATTCGACGCGTAGCTCGAATTCGTCGTCGGGCAGCAGCGTTGGTGTGTCGATCGGTACGAACGGCATCGGCGTTTCGGCATCGATGTCGCGCGCGCACGGTGACGGCAACAGCGACGCGGCGATGCAGAACAATTCGCACGTCACGGGCGCGAACAGCGTGACGCTGGTTAGCGGCCGCGATACGAACGTGATCGGCTCGACCGTATCCGGCCGTACCGTTACGGCGGATGTCGGCGGCAACCTGAACATGCGCAGTGTGCAGGATACGACCGTCAGCAGCGCACATCAAAGCAGCGCAGGTGGGGGTATCAGCGTCAGCACGATGGGCGGTAGCGCTAGCTTCAGCTCGTCGCACGGGAATGCGAATGGCAATTATGCTGGCGTGAACGAGCAGGCGGGCATTCAGGCGGGCGACGGTGGTTTCAATGTGAACGTCAAGGGCAATACTGACCTGACGGGCGCGGCGATCGCCAGTACGGACGATCCATCGAAGAATACGCTGACGACGGGCACGCTCACCTATCGGGATATCCAGAACCATTCGACCTACAACGCGGATAGCGGTGGTTTCAGCGCGGGCGCTGGCGTCGGTGTGACCGGCAAGGCGACGGGACCGGGATCGGTCAGCGGTGCAGGTGGCGTGACGCCGATGATTTCGCAGTCGGATAGTGGCAGCGAAAGCGCAACCACGCGCAGCGGTGTTAGCGCAGGCACGATCAACATCACGAACCCAGCGGGTCAGACGCAAGATGTCGCGGGGCTGAACCGCGATACGTCGAATCTGAATGGGACGGTATCGAAAACGCCTGACGTGCAAAATCTGCTGGATAAGCAGGCCGACACCATGAATGCAGCGCAGGCGGCCGGGCAGGTTGTTGCGCAGGGTATTGGTGCTTACGCGGACACCAAACAGCGCGAGGCTCAACGTGCCGCGGACGCAGCAAAAATCGCGGGTGACACGACAGCACAGGAAGCGTATCAAGCGGAGGCAAATTCGTGGGCTGAAGGTGGCTCCAATCGAGTTCAGTTGCATGTCATAGGCGGTGCATTGATCGGTGGTCTCGGCGGGGGAAGTGCGCTCACTGCGGTAGGCGGTGCCGCCGGGGCGGGTCTTACTGCGAAAATGGCCGGCGAACTGGACGACATTTCGAAGGGGGTCACGTCCGGGACGGGTTCGGAATTGTTAGGTAATTTCACTGCTAACGTGGTTGCCGGGCTTGGTGGCGCGCTAGTGGGCGGCACAGCGGGTGCGGCGACAGGGTCGAGTGTGCAGCTGTACAATCAGATGCTCGATCGAAAGGGAAAGAGCATGCTTTCGAAAGTCTGTGCCGCTACTAATCCTGCATGTAGCGACCAGACGATCATGGCTATTTCCAATGCAGAAGCAGCAAATGCCGCGCAAGCGGCGCAATACATGCAAACGGGGGCAATGTACGGCCTGCCGGCAACCGCCGTGATGGCGCTAGGAACTGAGGCGATCGCCGCAGCGGCGCTTGCTGGAGGATTCGACTATGTGGGAAGTTACTACAACTACAAGACCGGTTTAAGTGCGGATGCTCCCAATTTTACAAATTCGTATATCGCTGGGATTGTGGGCGGTTTGTCCACGCCATTTACGATTGGTGAAGTCGCAATCGCCGGAATGGGCAAAGCAGGAAAGTTTGTGGCTGGCGCCTACAACGCCGGTGTAGCTGGTGTTGGTGCATTCGGTACGGCTGGAATGACCGGAAGTAATCCGGATTTGTCTGCGGGCGTTGCTACCTCAACTAACGCCGCAGGCGCTTGGGCCAAGGCTGTACTTCCCTCGCCTATCGGAAACCTTGTAAATCAGATTGTGCAAGGCGCGGCCGGACCGATACAAGCAGCAATTGAATCATGGAAAAAACATGGACAATGAAGTGAGGCGTAAATTTGTTGTGCGTTATGTTAAGGCATACATTTCAGTGGCAGCTGTCGCTGGGGCTGTGCTAATGATTTCGGAATTGAGTGGTGCCGGCTGGAGGCCCGTGCTGGCAGGCGTTCCATTGTATGTCGCTCTTTTTTCTCTGGTGACGTATGCAATGGTTAGAGAGTTAATTTTGCTAAAAAAGAAAGGATCCCGGAGGTCATGATTTATTTGATTGATTGACCCTTCCGAAGGGCGTGAAGAACGGCGCAAATTGAATTTCTGTGGTTTTTTGGTGTTAGCGTTAATTTATAATAATTGTATAAAGATGCGAGAAATTCGAAAGCGTCCGCTTGTCGTTGATCTCGATGGCACATTGACGGTTTCGGATACTTTGATCGAGTCCGTAATATCTGTCATCAGGGAAAAGCCTGCAAGCCTGCAAGCCTGCAAGCTTGCTGCGCCTGCCTTTTTGGCTCGCGGGCGGCCGCGCCGCGTTTAAGGCTAAGGTGGCAGAGCATGCCGACTTTCGAGCGGAAACGCTTCCGTATCGCGAATCGCTTGTCGACTATCTCACGCGAGAACGTGAGAGCGGGCGAAAAATCATGCTCGCAACTGCCGCACATTGTTCGATCGTGTCATCGCTACCAGTGACGACACGAATCTCAAGGGAGAAGCCAAACTGACCTGCATTCGCCAGCGGATCGGCGACGACTTCGTGTATGCCAGTGATAGCAAGGCCGACTTGCCGGTTTGGGCTCCCGGTCGGAGGTGGCAGTAGTAGCGGAGGCCGCGCGGTGAATTGGCTGATTGTCGTCGCAAGTGGATTTTTCGGCGGCCTCGTGAGCATATTGCTCCGAGTCGCGGCCCTCAAGGGAATCACACTCGGTGAGGCGAGCATATTGCCGTGGATCGCACGCGGGACAGCCATCGGTGCCTACGGTGTCGGATTCCTCCTTTATACAATCGCGCTGCGCAAAACAACGCTTGGCGTTGCGTATCCGACGATGGTAGCGATTTCCATCCTGGTGGTGTTGTCGTTCACGGCGTTACACGAACACGTGTTGCGGCCGATCCAGATGGTCGGCGCTGTCGTCATCCTGATTGGCGTCTGGATGGTCACGCGGTACGCGTAACTGAGAGAATCGATTACATGAAGAAGAAAATCCGAGGCGGCGGTCTTGTCGCCGGATCGTTGCTTTTTGCATCGACCTGCGCGATGGCACAGTCGATTCCGCCGGTCGGCAACGATCAGCAGGTCCGTCAGCAGGAAGAAGCACGCGAGCGGGAACGGACCGTTTCCGCGCCTGCCGTTCGTTCGAGTGTCGCAGCGAGTGCAGGCTATCCGGAGCTGCCGACCGAAACGCCATGCTTCCGCATTGATCGTTTCGTGGTCAACGTTCCTGATTCGCTGCCGGATGGAGTGAGAGCGCAGGGCGCGTCCGTACTGCCCATGGATCGCTTCGCGTTCGCGCGTGAATGGCTCGAACACTACACCGGACAGTGCGTTGGCAAGCAAGGGCTTGATGCGCTTGTCAAAGCGTTGTCGCAAGACATTCTTTCGCGCGGATACATCACGACGCGCGTGCTGTTACCCGAACAGGATTTGTCGACTGGCACGTTGGAAGTCTCGCTGATTCCCGGCGTGATCCGACACGTGCGCTTCGCCGATGAAAAACTACGCGGTACATGGAAAACCGCGTTTCCGACGCGCGACGGCGAACTGTTGAACCTGCGTGACCTTGAGCAGGGTTTGGAGCAGATGAAGCGCGTACAGAGTCAAGAGGTATCGATGCAGATCGTTCCAGGCGACGTGCCGGGCGAGAGCGACGTCGTGCTCGACGTAAAGCGCGGCAAGCCTTGGACGGTTGTCGCGTCTATCGACAATTCGGGAACGCGTGCGACCGGCAAGTTGCAAGGCAACCTGTCGGTTGGCATCGATAACCCGCTTGGCCTGAATGACATCTTCAATGTCGGCGTGAGTCAAGACCTCGAATTTGGTGACAAGCGCCTCGGTTCGCACGGCTGGAACGGTTTCTATTCGATCCCGTGGGGGTATTGGACCGCGACGCTCACGGCATATACGAACACGTACTATCAGCATATCGCGGGCGTCAACCAGACGTTCGTTGCAAGCGGGAACTCCAAAACGATCGATTTCAAACTTGCCCGCGTGCTGGCCCGTAGTCAGAACGACGTGTTCGGAGGCTACGTCCGCCTGTCGCGCCGCTTCGGGCAGAGCTTCATCGAAGATACGGAAATTCCTCAGCAGCGCCGCAATAACACATTCGTCGAACTTGGCCTGACTGACCGTCACTATTTCGGTGGAGCCCAGTTCGACGGCACGCTCGCCTATCGTCAGGGGATCGGTGCATTTGGGGCACAAGATGACGTGCTGGCGGTCGATGGCGGTCCGACTTACCGGTACAAAATGGCCGTCGTCGATGCGAACCTCTCGGTGCCGTTCGCTATCGCAAATCAGCCGTTCCGCTATGTCGGCTCGGTTCACGGTCAATACACCGGCAACTCGTTGTATTACATCGACGACTTGACGATCGGCAGCCGCTACACGGTGCGCGGCTTCGACGGCGAAACGATGTTGGCCGCAGCGCGCGGTTTTTACTGGCGCAACGAGCTGCAAATGCCGATCGGACAGACCGGACAGGCGATCTATGCCGGATTGGACTACGGCCGCGTGTGGGGGCCGCAGCCGGTCGCGCTCGTCGGCACGCAGTTGGCCGGCGCGGTAATCGGCGTCAAGGGAAGCATCGGCACGCGCTTTGGAGCCTACGGGTATGACCTGTTTGCTGGCACGCCGGTGTACAAGCCCTCCGGATTTCCAACGGCCCGTGTAACGCTGGGCTTTCAGTTGACCGGGCAGTTCTGATGGACGGCGGGAGCCGCAGCTCGATTTGCGGTTCGGTACGCAGCAAAGCAAGTTTGGACGCGCTCATATCGCGAATCGCGCTGTGAACGAGATTTTGCATGCTACAAATTTGCTACAGCAAGGTGCGGAAGCCTTGCTGGACAAGCCTTTCGCCTGTCATTCCATCCCCTGAACTACGGGGAGAGCCATGTCCGCAGTTTCGCGTACAGAAGACGCGAACGGGACGGCGATGTGGACAGCGCGCAGAGCATAGCAAACGCGCGGCGCGCATCGGCGGACGGAATGCGTGCCGATGCGCGCCGCGCGCGCTCGATCGTGTCCGGAAGCCCGAATCAGAAATCGACGACGACGAAATCTTCCTTGCCCACGTCGCACAGCGGGCAGCGCCAGTCGGCGGGAATGTCGGCGAAACGGGTGCCGGCGGGGATGCCCTCGTCGGGCAGGCCTTCCGCTTCGTTGTAGACCCACCCGCAAATCAGGCAGACCCAGCTCTGGTATTCGGTTACTTCGCTCATGTGGTGCTCGGAATGATGAAGATCTGTGATGCCGCCCGCCGTGTGTCCGGCGGACGAAAGGCGCAATGGTACCGGAATTTCGCCGAACGCCTCCGCATCGTCGTTTTAAACGTGCGCATCGCGAACAATTTCCATCATCGCGCGGGCCGGGCACGCAGTGTATGCTTCGTGAGCCTTTCAATCTGAAGGAGAAAACGATGCTCAACAAGAAGTGGATTGCGGGTGCGGTATGTGTCGCGGCACTGGCCGTGTCGACGCTCGCGCGTGCCGAGGCGCGCGTGTTCTTCGTCGAGCCGAAGGATGGCGCGACGGTGTCGAGCCCCGTGCACGTGAAGTTCGGCCTCGAAGGCATGGGGCTCAAGCCGGCCGGCGACATGACGCCGGACACGGGCCACCATCACCTGCTGATCGACGGCCAGCCGGTGCCGAAGGGCGACGTGATCCCCGCGACAGACCATTCGCTGCACTTCGGCAAGGGCCAGACCGAAACCGATGTGAAGCTGCCGCCCGGCCAGCACACGCTGACGCTGCAGCTCGGCGACGGCGCGCACCGCTCGTACGGTCCCGAGCTGAGCTCGACGATCTCGGTCAACGTGAAGTAATCGCATCTTCCGCATGCGGGCACCCGGCCGGGAAGGTGCGGCCGGATGCCCGCCACGGCACGAAATGAACCGCGCACCGGCCTAGTCCGTCCGGCCATCCCGGCGCAGGCGTCCGCCACCGGTACAATGGGCGCTTCCGATTTCTCTCTTCGCCGCCTCCCCATGTCGCTTTATTCCATTACCGGCGCGCAACTCGCGTTCGGTCACGTCGCGTTGCTCGATCACGCGGATTTCTCGCTGGAGGCCGGCGAGCGCGTCGGCCTGATCGGTCGCAACGGCGCGGGCAAGTCGTCGCTGCTGAAGATCGTCGCCGGGCTGGCGAAGCCCGACGACGGGCTGATTACGCGCCAGCAGGAGCTTGTGACCGTCTACGTGCCGCAGGAGCCGGAATTCGAACCGGGCGCGACCGTGTTCGAGGCCGTCGCATCGGGGCTCACGCACACGCGCGAAGTGCTCGAAGAATACGATTCGATCGCGCACCGCCTTGCGGAGACACCCGAAGGCGCCGAGCACGACGCGTTGCTCGCGCGGATGAACGCGCTGCAGTCGTCACTCGATGCGCACGATGCGTGGAATTGGCGTACGCGCGTATCGATGACGCTCGCGCAGATCGGCCTGACGGACGGCGATGCGCAGGTCGACGCGCTGTCGGGCGGGATGCAGAAGCGTGTCGCGCTGGCGCGCGCGCTCGTGGTGCAGCCCGACGTGCTGCTGCTCGACGAACCGACCAACCACCTCGACTTCGACGGCATCCGCTGGCTGGAAGAACTGCTCGTCGCGCAGCGCGCGGGCCTGCTGTTCATCACCCACGATCGCGCGTTCCTCGACCGCGTCGCGACGCGCATCGTCGAGCTCGATCGCGGCCGGCTGCTGTCGTATCCGGGCAATTTCTCCGCGTACCAGACGCGCAAGGCGCAGCAGCTCGAAGTCGAGCGCGTGGAAAACGAGAAGTTCGACAAGCTGCTCGCGCAGGAAGAAGTTTGGATCCGCAAGGGCGTCGAGGCGCGCCGCACGCGCAGCGTCGGCCGCATCGCGCGGCTCGAGCAGATGCGCAACGAGCGCGCGGAGCGCCGCAATTCGCAGGGCAACGTGAAGCTCGACGTCGCGCAGGGCGAGAAGTCGGGCAAGATCGTCGCGGAGCTGACGGACGTGACGAAGCGCTACGGCGGCCGCGCGGTCGTCGAGCGCTTCTCGACGACGGTCATGCGCGGCGACAAGATCGGCTTCGTCGGCCCGAACGGCGCGGGCAAGACCACGCTGCTCAAGCTGATCCTCGGCGAGCTGAAGCCCGACGAAGGCACGGTGCGCACCGGCACGAACCTGCAGGTCGCGTACTTCGACCAGATGCGCGCGCAGCTCGACCAGGAAAAGAGCCTGGCCGACACGATCAGCCCCGGAAGCGAATGGGTCGAGATCGGCGGCGTGCGCAAGCACGTGATGAGCTATCTCGGCGACTTCCTGTTCGCGCCTGAGCGCGCACGCTCGCCGGTGAAGTCGCTGTCGGGCGGCGAGCGCAACCGGCTGCTGCTCGCGCGCCTGTTCGCGCGTCCGGCCAACGTGCTGGTGCTCGACGAACCGACCAACGACCTCGACATCCCGACGCTCGAACTGCTCGAAGAGCTGCTGGCCGACTACGACGGCACGGTGCTGCTCGTCAGCCACGATCGCGCATTCCTCGACAACGTCGTGACGTCGGTGATCGCGGCCGAGGGCGACGGCAAGTGGCGCGAATACGTCGGCGGCTTCACCGACTGGCAGATCCAGAGCGAGCGTTCGCAGCAGCTCGCGCAGCAGGAGGCGGCGAAGCGCGCGGTGAAGGAAGCGGCGCCGGTCAAGGAAGACGCGGCGAAAAGCGCGGCCGGCCGCAACGCACAGCGCACGGTGAAGCTGTCGTTCAACGAGCAGCGCGAACTCGATGGGCTGCCGGAGAAGATCGCGGCGCTCGAGGAAGAACAGAAGACGATCAATGCGCAGCTCGAGGATGGTTCGATCTTCGCGAAGGATCCGCAGGAAGGCACGCGCCTGACCGAACGCTTCGCGGCGATCGACGACGAGCTCCTCGCCGCGCTCGAGCGGTGGGAGACGCTCGAGGCAAAGCGCAAGCCGGTCTGATGCCCCGTGCGCCGTGTGAGTGATCTTGCTACGGCGCGCCACGCGGAACCAGTAAAATACCGCGCGTCCCGGGCAGCGCAGCGAATGCCGCGCGCCCGCTTTCGGAGCAGTCCAAGCACACCGTTGTTTCGATTCGCTTTTTTACGGAACTCAACGTTTTGTCCACGACGTTGTCCACACGAAGTGTGGACAACGTCCCGATGAATGACGAAATTCAGCGCCTATGTCAACGAAGAAGCCCAGCGCGGCCTATAGCGAAGCATCGATCAAGGTGCTCAAGGGCCTTGAGCCGGTCAAGCAGCGGCCCGGCATGTACACCCGTACCGAAAATCCGCTGCACATCATTCAGGAAGTCATCGACAATGCGTCCGACGAGGCGCTCGGCGGCTACGGCAAGCAGATCACGGTCACGCTGCATGCCGACCAGTCGGTGTCGGTCGAGGACGACGGCCGCGGCATCCCGTTCGGGATGCACCCCGAAGAGGGTGTGCCGGTCGTCGAGATCGTATTTACGCGCCTGCACGCGGGCGGCAAGTTCGACAAGGCTGCAGGCGGCGCGTACACGTTCTCGGGTGGCCTGCACGGCGTTGGCGTATCGGTGACGAACGCACTCGCGACGCGTCTCGACGTGACGGTCTGGCGCGACGGCAAGATCGCCGAGCTCGGCTTCGCGGAAGGCGACGTCGTGAAGCCGCTCGCGACGCAAGGCGCGGGCCGCGGCGAGAAGAAGTCCGGCACGCGCGTGCGGGTCTGGCCGAATCCGAAGTACTTCGATTCGCCGAACCTGCCGCTTGGCGAGCTGCAGCGTCTGCTGCGCTCGAAGGCCGTGCTGCTGCCGGGCGTCGAGGTGGTGCTCGTCAACGAGAAGACCGGCGAACGCCAGGCGTGGAAGTACGAGGACGGCCTGCGCGGCTACCTGCTCGACGAGATGAACGGCAGCGAGCTGCTGATCCCGCTGTTCGAAGGCGAGCGCTTCGCCGATGCGCGTTCGACCGACGAGACCTTCGCCGAAGGGGAAGGCGCGTCGTGGGTCGTCGCATGGAGCGAGGAAGGATCGCTCGTGCGCGAGTCGTACGTGAACCTGATCCCGACGCCGGCCGGCGGCACGCACGAGTCGGGCTTGCGTGACGGTCTCTACCAGGCGGTCAAGAGCTTCGTCGAACTGCACAACCTGCAGCCGAAGGGCGTGAAGCTGCTCGCGGAAGACGTGTTCGCGCGCGTGTCGTTCGTGCTGTCCGCGAAGGTGCTCGATCCGCAGTTCCAGGGGCAGATCAAGGAGCGCCTGAACAGCCGCGACGCGGTGAAGCTCGTGTCGTCGTTCTCGCGTCCGGCGCTCGAACTGTGGCTGAACCAGCACGTCGAGCACGGCAAGAAGCTCGCCGAACTGGTGATCAAGCAGGCGCAGGCGCGCACACGTGCGGGCCAGAAGGTCGAGAAGCGCAAGAGCTCGGGCGTCGCGGTGCTGCCGGGCAAGCTGACTGATTGCGAGACGGAAGATATCGCGCGCAACGAGTTGTTTCTCGTCGAGGGCGACTCGGCGGGCGGTTCCGCAAAGATGGGCCGCGACAAGGAATACCAGGCGATCCTGCCGCTGCGCGGCAAAGTGCTGAACACGTGGGAAACCGAGCGTGATCGCCTGTTCGCGAACAACGAGGTTCACGACATCTCGGTCGCGATCGGCGTCGATCCGCACAGCCCCGACGACACCGTCGACCTGTCGAATCTGCGCTACGGCAAGATCTGCATCCTGTCGGATGCGGACGTCGACGGCTCGCACATCCAGGTGCTGCTGCTCACGCTGTTCTTCAAGCATTTCCCGCAACTGATCGAGCGCGGTCACGTGCATGTCGCGCGGCCGCCGCTGTTCCGCGTCGATGCGCCCGCGCGCGGCAAGAAGCCCGCGCAGAAGCTCTATGCGCTCGACGAAGGCGAACTCGAGGCGACCCTCGACAAGCTGCGCAAGGACGGCGTGCGCGAAACGCAGTGGAGCATCAGCCGCTTCAAGGGTCTCGGCGAAATGAGCGCGGAGCAGTTGTGGGACACGACGATGAACCCCGACACGCGCCGCCTGATGCCGGTGAAGCTCGGCGAACTCGACTACGAGGCGACCGTCGCGCGGATGACCATGCTGATGGGCAAGGGCGAGGCAGCCGCGCGACGCGGCTGGCTCGAGGAAAAGGGCAACGACGTCGAAGCGGACATCTAAACCCGCGCGGCCGGGCATGACGCCCGGCCCGGCCTCACGCCACTTACGAATACGGAATTCAGATGGACGACAATACTTCCGATCTCTTCGCCGGGTCCGATGCACCGGACGCCGAAGCGCTGACGCTCGGCAACTACGCGGAGCAGGCGTACCTCAGCTACGCGGTCAGCGTCGTGAAGAGCCGCGCGCTGCCCGACGTGTGCGACGGCCAGAAGCCGGTGCAGCGCCGGATCCTGTTCGCGATGAACGAAATGGGCCTCGGCCCGGACGCGAAGCCGGTGAAGTCGGCGCGCGTGGTGGGCGACGTGCTCGGTAAATACCACCCGCACGGCGACCAGTCGGCATACGATGCGCTCGTGCGTCTCGCGCAGGATTTCTCGCTGCGCTATCCGCTGATCGACGGGCAGGGCAACTTCGGCTCGCGCGACGGCGACGGCGCGGCAGCGATGCGATACACCGAGGCGAGGCTCACGCCGATCTCGAAGCTGCTGCTCGACGAGATCGACCAGGGCACGGTCGACTTCATGCCGAACTACGACGGCTCGTTCGAGGAACCGAAGACGCTGCCGAGCCGCATGCCGTTCGTGCTGCTGAACGGCGCATCGGGCATCGCGGTGGGTCTCGCGACCGAGATTCCGTCCCACAACCTGCGCGAAGTCGCGGCGGCGGCGGTCGCGTTGATCCGCAATCCGAAGCTCACGCACGCGGAGCTGATGAACCTGATCCCCGGCCCGGACTTCCCGGGCGGCGGCCAGATCATCTCGAGCGACACCGAGATCGCGGCGGCCTATGAAACCGGCCGCGGCAGCCTGAAGGTACGCGCGCGCTGGAAGATCGAGGATCTCGCGCGCGGCCAGTGGCAGCTCGTCGTCACCGAGCTGCCGCCGAACACGTCGGGCCAGAAGGTGCTCGAGGAAATCGAGGAGCTCACCAACCCGAAGCTCAAGCTCGGCAAGAAGACGCTCACGCCCGAGCAGCTCAACACCAAGAAGGCGATGCTCGACCTGCTCGACGCGGTGCGCGACGAGTCGGGCAAGGAAGCGGCGGTGCGGCTCGTGTTCGAGCCGAAGTCGCGCACGATCGACCAGACGGAATTCGTGAACACGCTGCTCGCGTATACGAGCCTCGAGTCGAACGCGACACTGAACCTCGTGATGATCGGCGCCGACGGCCGGCCAGGCCAGAAGGGGCTGCTGACGATCCTCGACGAATGGGTGAAGTTCCGCCAGCTCACGATGACGCGCCGCTGCCGCCATCGTCTCGCGAAGGTCGACGACCGCATCCACATCCTCGAAGGGCGGATGATCGTCTTCCTGAACATCGACGAGGTGATCCGCATCATCCGCGAGTCGGATGAGCCGAAGGCTGCGCTGATGAGCGCGTTTGGCCTGAGCGACCGCCAGGCCGAAGACATTCTCGAAATCCGCCTGCGTCAGCTCGCGCGGCTCGAGAAGATCAAGATCGAGAAGGAACTCGAGGCGCTGCGTGACGAGAAGGCGAAGCTCGAGGAACTGCTCGCGAACGAAAGCGCGATGAAGCGGCTGATGATCAAGGAGATCGAGGCCGACGCGAAGCAGTACGGCGACGACCGCCGCACGCTGATCCAGCAGGAAAAGCGCGCGACGTTCGAGGCGAAGGTCGTCGACGAGCCGGTGACGGTCGTCGTGTCGCAGAAGGGCTGGGTACGTGCGCTGAAGGGGCACGGGCTCGACCCGGCCGGCTTCTCGTTCAAGGCAGGCGATCACCTGTATGCGGCATTCCAGTGCCGCACGCCCGATCGACTGATCGCGTGGGGCAGCAGCGGCCGCGTGTACTCGGTCGACGTGTCGGTGCTGCCGGGCGGGCGCGGCGACGGCGTGCCGGTGACGTCGCTGATCGAGCTCGAATCGGGCTCGCACCTGATGCACTACTACGCAGCGCCGGCCGACCAGCAACTGCTGCTCGCGTCGAGCAACGGCTTCGGCTTCCTCGCGAAGGTCGGCGACATGGTGAGCCGCGTGAAGGCCGGCAAGTCGTTCATGACCATCGATGCGGGCGCGGTGCCGCTCGCGCCGATGCCCGTGCTGCCGAACGCAACGCAGGTCGCGTGCCTGTCGAGCGGCGGTCGACTGCTGGTGTTCGGGATGGACGAGATGAAGACGCTGTCGGGTGGCGGTCGCGGCGTGATCCTGATGGCGCTCGACGACAAGGAAACGCTCGTGCAGGCGCTCGCGATCGACCCGGCCGGCGTCGTGCTGATCGGCACCGGCCGCGGCGGCAAGGCGCAGGACGAAACGCTGTCGTACGCGGGGCTCGCGCCGCACGTCGGCAAGCGTGCGCGCAAGGGCCGCGCGCCGGAAACGAAGCTCAAGGTCGTGAGCGAGCTGCGTCCGCTGCTCGGCTGACGCCGCATCCGTTGGCCGGCTCGACCGGTATCGAAGGCCGCACCTCCGCTTCGGCGGGCGTGCGGCCGATTCTTTTTTGCGCGACGCACCCAGGCAAGCGCGAGTGGCGCCATCACGCGGAACTTGCAAAATATTGTGAAATTCCGCCAGGGGTCTGAACCGAGCGGCTGCGCGCGGGTCGAACGTCGCTCGAGACCGCGCGTGACGCGGCTGTTCGTTGCACTTAACTCATACCAGGATTGCCGCCATGTCCCACGCTGTTGCCGTCGCGCTGTTTCTTCATCTGCTGGCCGTCGCCGTGTGGGTGGGCGGGATGGTCTTCGCGCACTTCTGCCTGCGCCCGGCGCTGTCCGACCTGACGCCGCAGTTGCGACTGCCGCTGATCGAGGGCGTGTTCGGCCGATTCTTCAACTGGGTGTCGGGGTCGGTGATCGTGATCCTGCTGTCCGGCGGTTTCCTGCTCACGGCATTCGGCGGCGCGCACGCGACGTGGACGCTGCATGCGATGGCGGGGCTCGGTGTCGTGATGATGCTGATCTTCGGCCACATCCGCTTCGCGCTGTTCCCGCGCATCCGCCGCGCGGTGCAGGCGCAGAACTGGCCGGACGGCGCGCGCGCGGTGAACACGGTGCGCCTGCTTGTCGTCGTCAACCTCGTGCTCGGCGTCGTGACGATTGGCGCAGCCGTGCTGTCGCGCGGCCTCTGAGCGCGAACGCCTGACCTTGCGGCGCCGTTCGGCGCCTGCCGCCGGCGCGATGCCGCGCGCCGCTATGCGGCCAGCATCGCGTCGAGCAGCCACGCGCCGGCCGGGCCGAGCGGGCGGTTGCGCGACCACACCGCATCGACCCGCACGCGGCGCGGCCAGCCACGCGAGCGCAGCTCGCAGAGGCGCTCGCCCGCGAAGTGCTCGACCATCCAGCGCGGCAGCTCGGCCCAGCCGAACCCCAGCACCGCCATCTCCAGCAGCATCAGGTAGCTCGGCGCGAGCCAGCGCTGCGTGCCGATGACGATCCGGTCGTCGGCGCCGCGATCCTCCGGTTTCACGTACGTGTTGAGGCGCAGCTCGCGCGCGTCGCGCAGCGCAGCATGCGGCACGTCAGCGTCGCCGTAGGCGGCCAGCGCGTGCGTGCGCCCGACGAACAGGCCGATCTCCGATTCCTCCGCCACCGTCGCCGCGCCGATATCGGGCGGGTAGGCGGCGCGCGCGGCCATCAGCCCGAGCTGGGCGCGGCCCTGCTGGATCAGGTCGAGCACGTCCTCGTGTTCGGCAATCTGGCATTCGAGTTCCAGCGTCGGAAAGCGCCGCTCGAGCGCCATCAAGGTTTCCTCGTAACGCTTCGATTGATACGTATCGGACACGACGAGCGTCAGCCGTGCTTCCTCGCCCTGCGCGAGCCGCGCGGCGGTGCGGTCGATCGCCGCGCCGGCCTCCAGTGCGCGTTGCACCTGCGGCAGCAGCGCGCGCCCGGCGTCGGTCAGCGTCGGTGCGCGCGTCGAGCGGTCGAACAACTGCACGCCGAGATCGATCTCGAGGTTCGCGATCGCTTCGGACACCGTCGACTGGCGCTTGCCGAGCTTGCGCGCGGCGGCCGTGAACGAGCCGAGCAGCGCGGCTTCGGCGAAGGCGAGCAGGGCTTCGGGGGCGTGGCGCATGCGCGGGTCTCACGGCGTTATATCGGTAAAACCGATGATATCAAACTGGATTCATGCAGTTCCGCCGATCAAAATGGCCGGCATACGCTTCACAAACGAACTGGAGGGACCCATGAAACAGATGAACAAGACGGTGACGGAGCGCCTCGTTCACGCGCTGACGTTCGAACTGGTGGCGATCGCGCTGTGCGCGCCGATCGGCGCGTGGTTGCTCGACATGCCGGTGTCGCACGTCGGCGTGCTGACGGTGATGGTGTCGCTGATCGCGATGGCCTGGAACATGACGTTCAACACGCTGTTCGACCGTTTCGAGCGCCGCGCCGGCCTCACGCGCACGCTCTGGATGCGGATCGCGCACGCGGTCGTGTTCGAACTCGGCCTGGTCGCAATGGTGGTGCCGGTTGCCGCGTGGTGGCTGAACGTGAGCCTGGTCGAGGCGCTGCTGCTCGACCTCGGCATCGTGCTGTTCTTCCTGCCGTACACGTTCTGCTTCAACCTCGCGTACGACGCGTTGCGTGCCCGCTGGGTCGCACGCCGCGTCGCCGTGCAGGCGAGTTGAACGGCCAGCGGCCGGCGGTGGTGGAGGGCGTGCCGTCAGTGCGCGATGGCGGCCCATAACAGCCACGCGCCGCACACGATCGCGACCGCACCATAGACGGCGTACACGGGCACCTTGAAGCGCGTGAAGCACAGCGTCGCAAACGCGCCCGTGAGCCAGTAGACGGGATCGGCCGGTTCGCGATGGAGAATCCTCACGACGGCGACGACGAGAAAACCCGTCGTTGCCGCGCGCAGCAGGCGCATCCCGTGCTCGAAGCGCGAATGGCGCTTGAGCCGGAGCAGATGGTTCTGCGCGAACGCGACGAGACACCCCGACGGAATGAACAGCGCGGCGGTCGCGAGCAGCGCGCCGGTCCAGCCGTCGGTCAGGTAGCCGAGGAACGGCACGACGTTCAGCAGCGGGCCGGGCGACACCGGCGACAGCGCGAACGCGAGCGTGAAGTCGTGATCGGAGATGCCGGTGGCCGGCGACACGAACAGCGTCTTGAGCACGGGCAGCGCGGAGAAGCCGCCGCCGAACAGCGTCATGCCGGCGCCGGCGAGCCGCGGCCACAGCAGCGTCTCCTGGTAGCCGCCGGGCAGCGGCAGCGCGAACAGCGCGACCAGCGCGGCGAGCAGCACGAGCAGGTTGCGGTCGCGTTTCGACAGCGTGAAGTCGACAGATGCGTGTTGCGGCGGCCCGGTCAGCCAGCCGGCTGCAAACGCAGCGAAGAGAATCCCGACGAAGGCGGCCGGACTATGCGCGAAAGCGAGCAGAATCGTCGATAGCGCGGCGATTGCCTGTTCCAGCCGTGTGCTCGCGAGCGTGCGCAACTGCTTGACCCACGTGACGCCGATCAGTGCGGCGAGCACCATCCCGAAGTGATCGATCAGCATCGGCGCGGCGAGCGAGCGCACGATCGGCGTGCGGTAGAAGATCGCGAACAGCGTCATCAGCACGGAGAACGGCAGCACGCTCGCGATGCCGGCGATCCATGCGCCGGTGCGGCCGTGCAGCGTCTGGCCGACCTGCACCGCGACATTGCAGCCGACGGGGCCTGGCACGAGCCATGCAAGGGCGACGAGATCGGCGAACACGTGCGGCTCGATGCGCTGCAACCGGTCGACGTAGTGGCGTTCGAGCTGCGCCATCATCGAAAGCCCGCCCCAGGACACGGCGGAAATGCCGGCCACGACCTTGAACAAGGCCCATAGGGATGCCCGTGCCTGTTCGACACGTTCGGCCGCTTCGACTTCGACGGTTGTCATGACTGTGCTTTTGGCGCTGGGCCTGGTCTCGCGCGTGGAAACGTGCCGGCGACCCGCCGACACGATGGCCCTCCCGATTGTCCGCCGCGCATCGTGACACTGCCATGCGCGAAAACGCTAGTTCATGAACTAAACAACCGGATCGGAAACCGAAATAATCGGTGTGCTGCGCAACATTGCCGCGCGGGCTGCGGACTCAGGCGCCCGTGCTGCCGGTCGCGCGGTGCGTGAGGACGTTCGGCAGGTCGCCGCGCACGCCGAAGCGTGCGATCAGCGCGGGGACCGCGTCGGCCGGCACGGGGCGCGAGAACAGGAAGCCCTGCGCCTCGATCTCGCCGAGCGCGGACAGCCATGCGATCTGCTCCTCGGTTTCGGTGCCCTCGACGACGACCGTCAGGCCGAGCGAGCGCGCGAGATGCACGATCGACGACACCATCACGCACACGCTGCGATCGTTCGGGATCGCCTGCACGAACGAGCGGTCGACCTTCAGCGTATCGACGGAGAAGCGGTGCAGGTACGACAGCGACGAATAGCCGGTACCGAAATCGTCGAGCGCGACGCGGATGCCGAGCTTCTTCAACGCGACGATCTTCTCGGAGACGAGCTCCGGATATTCCATCATCGCGGTCTCGGTGATCTCGATTTCGAGCCGGTTCGCCTCGATGCCGGTGTCCTGCAGCGCCTGCGAAATCGTCTCGATCAGGTCGCCGCGCCAGAACTGCACCGGCGAGATGTTGACCGCGAGCGTCAGCGTGTCGTGGCCATCGTCGCGCCAGCGCGCGATCTGTTCGCACGCGGTGCGGATCACGAAGTCGCCGATGGGCACGATCAGGCCCGTCGATTCGGCAATCGAAATGAATTCGTTCGCGGAGATGATCCCGTGCTCGGGGTGATCCCAGCGCGCGAGCGCCTCGAAGCCGGTGATCGTGCGGTGCGTCAGGTCGATCTTCGGCTGGTAAGCGAGGAACAGTTGCCCCTCGGCGAGCGCGACGCGCAATTGCTGTTCCCAGCGCATCAGGTGGTCCGCGCGATGCGACAGGTGCGGCGCGTAGAACTGGTAGCAGTTCTTGCCCGCGTCCTTCGCGCTGTACATCGCGAGATCGGCCTTCTTCAGCAGGTCGATCTCGCTTTCGTTCGCGACGGTGTGCAGCGCGATGCCGATGCTCGCGTGCAGCACGAACGAACTGCCGCGCACGTCGAACGACTCGGCGAACATCCGGATGATCGCTTCCGCGAGCCGCACCGCGCGCCGTTCGACGTCGTCGCCCTTCATCACGACGACGAACTCGTCGCCGCCGATCCGTGCAAGCGACCCCTCGTCGCCGACGGCATCCGACAGGCGCGACGCGGTCATCTGCAGCACGATGTCGCCGGCGTTGTGGCCGAGGGTGTCATTGACGGTCTTGAAGTTGTCGAGGTCGATGAACAGCAGGCCCAGCCGCGACAGGCTGGCCGGCATCGACACGTCGTTGCGCAGCCCGCGCAGCGTCGCGTAGCGGTTCGCGAGGCCGGTGAGGAGGTCGTATTCGGCGAGCTGGGTCATCTCGCGCTCGCGGCCGAGCAGCTTGCCGATCAGCCCCGTCGCGACGCCGAAGAACGCGAGCATCGCGAGCGTGATGAAGCTCGTCATCAGCAGATAGACGTTGCGCGTGTGGTAGTAGTCCGCGAATTCTTCGGACTGCGACAGCCCGACCATCACCGCGAGCGGGTAGCCGTCGAGGTGGCGGTACGACACGATGCGCGTCACGCCGTCGATCGGGTCGATGATCGTGCCTGTCACGCGCTCGGAGATCGGGTAGACGCCCGATGCGGAGAACGCGCCGGGTGCGTTGTTGAGCGAGCCGGTGCGCCGCGCGAGCACGGCGCCCGTGTCGGACACCACGGCGATCACGCCTTCCTTGCCGATCGCCGCGTTGTTGTAGAAATCGTTCGTGAAGTAGCTCGGGTCTTCCGACACCACGACGATGCCCGCGAAGCTGCCGTCCGGATTGTTCAGGCGCCGCGTCATCTGCAGCGTCCAGTGGCTCGACACGCGGCCGAGCACGGGCTTGCTGATGTACAGGCGGTCGTCGTTGTGCGCGAGGTGGACCTTGAAGTGCTCGCGGTCGGCCAGGTTGATCGGCTTCGGATGGAGTTCGGCCGTGTTCGCGAACAGGATGCCCTTCGCGTTGACGAGCGAAACCTGGATCAGCGTGTCGCTCGGCACGACGCCTTTTTCGACCGCGCTCGCGAGGTTGAAGCGCGCGGGCGATTTCTCGAATTCGAACTTGACGAAGCGGGTGATCTGGTCGACCTGGTGGATCGCCTTGACCGTGTGCTGTTCGAGCGCCGACGACAGGATCGCCGCCGAGGCCGCCGCTTCCTTGTACGCGCTGTCCTTTTCGACCGACAACCGCGCGACGATCACCGCCCACAGCAGCGCAAGCGCCAGCATCCCGAGCAGCGGGATCGCGAACAGCGCGCGCCGGCGCGACTTGCGCGGCGCGCGCAGCGGTCGGGTCGGCGGCGTGTGGTTTGACCGGGCGGAGCTCATCTGAGAGGGCGGCGTCCTGCTCGCATGCGTCATCCGTCTGGATGGCTGGCTATGGTTCGGGTTGTCCCGACGTCTGTTCGTTCGCGGGACACGCAACCATGGACAGACCTCCGAAACAACGGATTAGGCCCGATATTACTGGCTGGAACGCTTTTGCGATAGTTGGGCGAATCGTAGGGGCGCCGGACGGGCCGGCGCCATCGCACATCGCGAAATGTTAAACAGGAGACCGGAAGGTGCCGTCGACGACCGTGACGACGTGGCCGCCGATCCACGTGGTGCCGTCTTCGTCATAACTGACGGAGATGCGGCCGTCGCGGCCGATCGCCGTACCCTGGCGGGCCGTGTACGACTGGCCGGGGCGGCGCTCCTGCCGTGTCAGCAGCCCGGCCAGCGCCGCGTTGGCGCTGCCGGTGACCGGGTCCTCGCCGAAGCCGAAGTTGCCGCCCGTCATCAGGCAGCGGATTTCGAATGTCGCGGGGCCGCCTTCGGCATGCGGCGCGTAGACGGCGAGGCCGTCCACGCCATAGCGGCGCGTGAGTGCCTCCAGTGCGACCGGATCGGGCGACAGGCCGACGCATGCGTCGGCCGACTTCAGTCGCACGACCAGCCACGGCGCGCCGTTGTCCACCGCACACGGCTCGGCTTCCAGATCGATCGAGTCACTGCGCAACGCGGCAGCCAGCGCCGCGTAGTCCGAACGGTCGAGCGGCGTGACGCGGGCCGGCGGCGCGGCGAACGCCCAGCCGCCGGCCTGCTCGCGCAGCGCGACCCGGCCGACCCCGCACTGCTGGATCAGCCGGCCCGGCGTGCGTGGCCGCGCGCCGCTTTCCAGGAACGCATGCGCGGTGCCGAGCGTCGGATGGCCGGCGAACGGCAGTTCACCGGCCGTCGTGAAGATCCGCACGCGGTAGTCGGCGTCCGGATCGGTCGGCGTGCAGACGAACGTCGTTTCCGACAGGTTCGTCCAGCGGGCGATCTCGAGCATGGCGTCGTCGCCGAGCGAATCGGCGTCGAACACGACGGCGAGCGGGTTGCCCTTGAACGGCACCGACGTGAAGACGTCGACCTGCTTGAAGCGGACGAGACGACCGGTCATATCGATGCGCCCGTTACGCGACTTCGGCGATCAGTTCGATCTCGACGCACGCGCCGAGCGGAATCTGCGCGACGCCGAACGCCGAACGCGCGTGCTTGCCTGCGTCGCCGAACACTTCGGCGATCAGTTCCGACGCACCGTTCGTCACGATGTGCTGTTCGGTGAAGTCGAGCGTCGAGTTGACGAGGCTCATCAGCTTCACGATGCGCGTGACCTTGTTCAGGTCGCCCGTGTGCGCGTGCAGCGTCGCGAGCAGGTCGATCGCGATCGAGCGTGCGGCCGCCTTGCCGTCTTCCGTCTGCAGATCCGCGCCGAGCTTGCCGGCCCAGACCTTGCCGTCCTTCTTCGCGATGTGGCCCGACAGGTAGACCGTGTTGCCGCTTTGCGCGCTCATCACGTAGGCGGCGGCGGGTGCGCCGGCGGTCGGGAGTTCGATGCCGAGCGACTTCAGTTTGTCGTAGACGTTAGCCATGTGTTCGATTCCTCGTTGAGAGTCGTGACAGGAAAAAGGGGATCAGAGACGCTCGCGCAGCAGCTTGCCGAGGCGCGCGACGCCTTCCTCGATCTTCTCCGGCGGCACCGTCACGAACGACAGGCGCAGCGTGTTCTGCTGCGGGTCGTTCGCGAAGAACGGCGCGCCCGGCACGAAGGCGACGTGGTTGGCGACCGCGGCCTCGAGCAGCTTCATGCTGTCGATCTGCGCGGGCAGATTGACCCAGATGAACATGCCGCCGTCCGGGCGGTTCCACGTGACGCCTTCCGGCATGTGGCGCGCGAGCGACGCGAGCATCGCCTCGCATTGCGCGCCGTACAGCTGGCGGATCGTCGGGATGTGCTCGTCGAGGAAGCCGTCCTTGATCACTTCGTGCGCGATGCGCTGCGTGAGCGTCGGCGTGTGCAGGTCGGTGGCCTGCTTGGCTTGCACGAGCTTGAAGTGGAGCTCCTCGGGGGCAATGATGTAGCCGATCCGCAGGCCCGGCGCGAGCACCTTCGAGAACGTGCCGAGGTGCACGATATGGTCGGGCGCCATCGACAGCATCGTCGGCAGCGGTTCGCCCTGGTAGTTCAGTGCGCCGTACGGGTCGTCTTCCAGCACCGGGAACGGGCTCGACTGCGCGAACGCGGCGAGCGCGCGACGGCGCTCGACGGGCAGGCGGCGGCCGGTCGGGTTCTGGAAGTTCGGCTGCGCGTACAGCAGGCGCGCACCTTGCGTCAGGTCGGGCGTGAGGCCTTCGGGCAGCAGGCCCAGCTCGTCGGTCGGCACCTGCACGTAGCGGGGCTCGTACAGCGAGAACGACTGCAGCGCGCCGAGGTAGGTCGGGGTTTCGACGAGGATCGGGCTGTCCGGATCGATCAGCGCCTTGCCGAGCAGGTCGAGCGCCTGCTGCGAGCCGGTCGTGATCAGCACCTGCGACACGCGCACGCTGTAGCGCTCGGCGATCCATTCGCGCAGCGGCAGGTAGCCTTCGGTTGCGCTGTACTGGAGTGCGGCGGCGGGCGCATCGCGCAGCACGCGGTCGGCCGCGGCGCGCATGCGTTCGGCCGGGAACGTCGCGGGAGCGGGCAGGCCGCCTGCGAACGAGATGACCTCGGGGCGTTCCGTGACCTTCAGGATCTCGCGGATCGCAGAGCTCGTCAGCTTGCGGGCGCGTTCGGAAAGCTGCCAGTGCGGCGGATGCAGGTCGCTCGGATTCATAGTCTCCTCGTTCGGATATCGTGGTCAGTCAAGAAAGGTCGATCGGGCTGATCGCGTCGACGCGGCCGGGTGGGCGCGCGGGAGCGCGATCGGGCCGTCGCGGCCGGGTGGGCAAAACCGTTCAGGCAAAACGGACATTATGGCGCACCTCATCAACCGGCGCGAGCGGCGCGCGGGGCCGTGGCCACCGCCGAGCGCCGGCCCAGCATCACGGTCGCGATCACGGCGGCCGCGAACAGCCAGGTCGACGGCGTCACCGTCTCGCCGAACAGCAGCGCGGAAAAGGCGATCGTGAAGAAGATCTGCAGCAGCTGCACCTGGCCGACCCGCGCGATGCCGCCCATGGCGAGCCCGGCGTACCACGCGAAAAAGCCGATGAATTGCGAAAAAAGGGTCACGTAGCCGAATGCAAGCCACGTGCGCAACGCGAGCGGGGCAGGGTGCGCGACGTGCTGCGTCCACGCGAGCCAGCCGACCGGCAGCACCAGGAACGGCGCGGACACGACGAGCGCCCAGCAGATCACCTGCCAGCCGCCGATCTGGCGCGCGAGGCGCGCGCCTTCCGCGTAGCCGAGCGCGCCGATGCCGACCGCGACGAGCATCAGTGCGTCGCCGGCCTGCACCGTGCCGCCGCCGTCACGCAGCGCGAACGCGATCACGAGCGCGCTGCCCGCCAGCGCGCTGGCCCAGAACGCCTTCGACGGCCGCTCGTGCGACAGCCACGCCGCGTACAGCGCGACGAACAGCGGCTGCAGCCCGTTGACGACCGCGCCGTGCGAGGCCGGCACGGTTTTCATCGCCCAGGCGGAGAACACCGGATACGCGATGATCACGCCGGCCGACACGACCGCGAGGCTTTTCAGCTGCGCGCGGGTCGGCAGCCGTTCGCGGCGCCACCACAGCAGCAGGCCGGCCGGCACCGACGCGGCGAGCGCGCGGCCGAGCCCGTTCAGCAGCGGGTTGAGTTCGGAGACGACGATACGTGTCATCGGCAGCGTCAGGCTGAAGATCATCACGCCGATGAGGCCGAGCAGCATGCCCCGGGTTTCGCGCGAATTCATGAAATGGGTGTCTCCGTATTGCGGGGTTCGTGTAATCGGGGGGGGCGGCAGGGGCGTTCAGCGCAGCGTGCGTGTGCCCTGCGGCGTGTCGAATTCGGCGACGAGCGCCGGCGGGCCGTCGCCGGTGTCGAGGTCGAGCAGATGGCCGGCGCCGAGCCAGTCGAGCTGCTCGCGGATGACGTCCGCATGCGGGTGGATGCCCTTGAGCGCTTTCAGTGCGACGCCGTCGTTCGGCAGCGATTCGGCCGGATGGCGCGGGCTGTCCCACTGGATCAGCGATGGCACGAGGCCGTCGCCGACGCCTTGCCACGCGGGAAACGCGCCGTCGTCGGGCACCGTGAGACCCCAGCTCAGGTCGCCGCGCCGCATCGCGACGACCGGCGCGATGCGCGCCGGGTACTGACTTTGCCACATCGCGAGCTGGCGCGGGCGGTCGACGCGCGCGACCCAGTGAGCGAGAAACGGGCCCTGGGCGAGCCGTGCGTGCATCGCCGGATCGTCGAGCGCGAACAGCCGCGCGCGCGGCGGCGTGGCGCCGTCGTCTGGGGCGGGTGCGTCGGGGTCGATCGCGATCACTTCGAGATAGAGCCCGCCCCAGGCGCCGAACAGCGCATTGTGGGTCCGCATCAGCGGGTGGCGGCCGCCGCCGGCCGGCTCGATGCCGAGCGAAGCGGCGACATGGCGCACGCCTTCGTCGAGCGTGCGCGCGGCGATCACGAGATGGTCGAGGGTCAGGGAGCGGGCTGGCATGAACGTCGGTCGGGAAGCGAAAGTGTCATGGTGGGCGGGCGATGCGCCGGACGGTTGCGGAACCGGCCGGTGCCCGGGCCGCGATGCAGGCCCGGCGGTGCGGCACCACGTGCGGCAAGGCCGCGACGGCAGCCGCACGATCGCCATTCGTGCCAACTGTAATCGTCGGCACCGGCACAGTAACGGTACAATCGGCGCGATAGCCTTCGGTACAGTTGGAGCAGCCACCACCCATGTCCACCGTCCCACTCGCCCAGATTCCCGCGCCGCACGATACGGCCACGCTCACGCTCGTCGACCAGCTCGTCCAATGGGCGCGGCGCCGAATCGACGAACGCGTGTTCCGGCCCGGCATGCGGATGCCGTCGATCCGCAAGCTCGCGCTCGACAAGAGCGTGTCGCGCTTTACCGTGGTGGAAGCGTACGAACGGCTCGTCGCGCAGGGCTACCTCGACTCGCGGCGCGGCTCGGGTTTCTACGTGCGCGAGCGCACGGCCACCGGCCCGCAGCCGGCCGACAACGTGGTGCGCGTGGCCGAGGCCGCGCCCGTGCACAACACGATCGACGTCGTCTGGCTGCTGCGCAACATGCTGCACACCGTCAGTCCGGAAAAAGGGCCGGGTCTCGGCTACTTGCCGGGCCGCTGGCTCGACGGCGAGCTGATCACTGGCGCGCTGCGCGCGCTCGGGCGCCAGTCCGGCGCGCAGATGCTCGGTTTCGGTACCGCGCAAGGCTTCCTGCCGCTGCGCCAGCAATTGCAGACGCGGCTCGCGGAAGTCGAGATCGGCGCGAAGCCCGAGCAGCTCGTGCTGGTGTCGGGCATCACGCAGGCGATCGACCTGATCTCGCGGATCTACGTGCGGCCCGGCGATGCGGTGATCGTCGGCGATCCCGCGTGGTTCCAGATGTTCGGCCGCTTCGCGTCGCAGGGCGCGCAACTGGTCGGCATGCCCTACACGCCCGACGGCCCCGATCTCGACGCGCTGGAAACGCTCGTGCAGATGTGGCGGCCGAAGATGCTCGTGATCAATTCGGTGCTGCAGAACCCGACCGGCACGTCGCTGTCGGCCGCGCAGGCGTTCCGGATCCTGAAGCTCGCGGAGGCGTACGACTTCCTCGTCGTCGAGGACGACGTGTACGGCGACCTGTGCCCGCCGAGCTATCCGGCCACGCGGCTCGCGAGTCTCGACCAGCTGAAGCGCGTGATCTACCTGGGCAGCTATTCGAAGACGCTCGCGGCGAATTTGCGGGTCGGCTATGTCGCCTGCGCACCGGAGATCGCGAAGGCGGTCACCGACCAGAAGATGCTGGTCGGCATGACGACGCCGGAGCTCAACGAGCGCGTCTTGTACAAGATCCTGACCGAAGGGCATTACCGGCGCCACGTCGAGCGGCTGCGCGCGCGGCTCGACGGCGTGCGCGACAAGACCGCGCGGATGCTCGAGCGTACCGGGTTGCGGCTCTTCACGATGCCGGCGGCGGGGATGTTCCTGTGGGCCGACACGGGCGTCGATTCGGACGCGCTCGCGGCCGCCGCGCACGAGGAAGGGTTCCTGCTGACGCCGGGGAGCCTGTTCTCGCCGCAGCAGTCGTCGTCGACCTGGACGCGCTTCAACGTCGCGAACTGCGGCGATCCGGCACTGCCGGGGTTTCTTGCGCGCTATATCGAAGCGGCGGCGCGGCGCGCGTCGTGACGCGGGGCGGCAGGCCGCCCCTTGAAATCCGCTCGCCCGTCCCCAGATACCCGCGCGAACCGCTTGCGCCAGGCGGTCGTCCTTGACGGGCTCGCCGGCATCGCGCGCCGGCCGCCCGCGCCACACCATTCAAGTTCATGTAAGAGGAAACAGCATCCATGGCACACGAAACGATGAGCTTTCAGGCAGAGGTCAAGCAACTCCTCCACCTGATGATTCATTCGCTCTACAGCAACAAGGAAATCTTCCTGCGCGAACTGGTGTCGAACGCGTCCGACGCGGCCGACAAGCTGCGTTTCGAAGGGCTCGCGGACAACGCGCTGTACGAGAACGATCCGAACCTGCGCATCCGCATCGGCTACGACAAGGCCGCCCGCACGATCACGATCGACGACAACGGCATCGGCATGAGCCGCGACGAGGCGATCGCGAACCTCGGCACGATCGCGCGTTCGGGCACCAAGGAATTCTTCACGAAGCTGTCCGGTGACCAGCAGAAGGACGCGGCGCTGATCGGCCAGTTCGGCGTCGGCTTCTACTCGGGCTTCATCGTCGCGGACAAGATCACCGTCGAGACGCGCCGCGCGGGCCTGCCGGCGAACGAAGCCGTGCGCTGGGAAAGCGCGGGCGAGGGCGATTTCACGATCGACGCGATCGAGCGCGCGCAACGCGGCACGACGATCACGCTGCACCTGCGCGAAGGCGAGGACGAACTGCTGTCGTCGCACCGCTTGAAGTCGATCATCCAGAAGTATTCCGATCACATCGCGCTGCCGATCCTGATGCAGAAGGAAGAGTGGGATCAGGAAAAGGGCGAGATGGTCCTGAAGTACGAGGACGAGACCGTCAACCAGGCGAGCGCGCTCTGGACGCGTTCGAAGAGCGACGTCACGGACGAGCAGTACACGCAGTTCTACCAGCATATCGCGCACGACCACCAGGATCCGCTCACGTGGACGCACAACCGCGTCGAGGGCCGCAGCGAATACACGCAGCTGCTGTTCGTGCCGGCGCATGCGCCGTTCGACCTGTGGAACCGCGATTACCGCGGCGGCCTGAAGCTGTACGTGAAGCGCGTGTTCATCATGGACGACGCCGAGCAGCTGCTGCCGCAATACCTGCGCTTCGTGAAGGGCGTCGTCGATTCGGCCGACCTGCCGCTGAACGTGTCGCGTGAAATCCTGCAGGAAAGCCGCGACGTGAAGGCGATCCGCGAAGGCGTGACCAAGCGCGCGCTGTCGATGCTCGAGGAACTCGCGAACGCGGAAGAGGACGCCGGCAAGGAGAAGTACAAGACGTTCTGGAGCGCGTTCGGCCAGGTGCTGAAGGAAGGTCTGGGCGAGGATCACGCGAACCGCGAGCGGATCGCGAAGCTGCTGCGCTTCGCCTCGACGCACGGCGACACCGACGCGCAGGACGTGTCGCTCGCCGACTACGTGTCGCGCATGAAGCCCGAGCAGAGCAAGATCTACTACGTGACTGCCGATACGTGGCAGGCCGCGAAGAACAGCCCGCACCTGGAAGTGTTCCGCAAGAAGGGTGTCGAGGTGCTGCTGCTGACCGATCGCGTCGACGAATGGATGCTGTCGTTCCTGCATGAATTCGACGGCAAGCCGCTCGCGAGCGTGGCCCGCGGCGATCTCGACCTCGGCGAGCTGAACGACGAGGAAAAGAAGGCGCAGGAGCAGGCGGGCGAGGCGATCAAGCCGGTCGTCGAGAAGATGAAGGAAGCGCTCGGTGACAAGGTGAAGGAAGTGCGCGTCACGTTCCGCCTGACCGATTCGCCGTCGTGCCTCGTCGCGGACGATAACGACATGAGCGGTTACCTGCAGCGGATGCTGAAGGCGGCCGGCCAGAACGCGCCGGCGATGCAGCCGATTCTCGAGATCAATCCTGAGCACGCGCTCGTGAAGCAGCTGAACACCGACAGCGCCAACTTCGGCGACTGGTGCCACCTGCTGTTCGACCAGGCGTTGCTGGCCGAAGGCGGGATGCTCGACGATCCGGCGAGCTTCGTGAAGCGGACCAACGCGCTGCTGCTGTCGCGCTCCGCGTGAACGCGCGGATGCGATTCGACGGCGCGCGGGCGGGCTGGCGCGAAACGCCCCGGCCCGGCTGCACGCTCGACCAGCGTGACTGGCTGACGCGCGGTGGTTCGTTGACCGCGCATCTGGCGCGGCTCGGCGGTGTGAGCGTGCGCGTGACGCGCGAGGCCGTCGACTGCGCGTGGTTCGACGAACCGGACGCGCTCGACAGTGCGCCGCGCGCGCCGATGTGGGTGCGCGAGGTGATCCTGTCGGTCGACGGCATGCCGTACGTCGCCGCGCACAGCATCGCGCCGCTTGCCGCCAGCAAGGGCGTGTGGCAGGCGATGCGGCGGTTGCGCACGCGGCCGCTCGCGGAGCTGCTGTACAGCGATCCGCAAGTCGAACGCTCCACGCTCGTCAGCCGGCGCGTGATCGCCGGTCATCCACTGTATGCGCTCGCGAGCCATGCGTTGCAGGGTGCGCGGGCGCCGCATGCGTTCGCCGCGCGGCGCTCGGTGTTCCAGCGGCACGGCAAGCCGTTGATGGTCACCGAGTGCATGCTGCCTGCGCTGTGGCGCCATCTCGATGCGCACGGCGACGGGCCGCGATCCGTCGGGCCGCGCGGGGCGGCGTGATGCTGCAGGGCTTTGGGCCGGTCGTCGCGCCGCATACGCACACGATGATCCTCGGCAGCTTTCCGGGCGAGGCGTCGCTCGATGCGGCGCAGTACTACGCGCATCCGCGCAACCAGTTCTGGCGGTTGCTCGGTGCCGTGCTCGGCGAGCCGGGGCTGCACGAGCTTGTGTACGACGCGCGGCTCGAGCGCGTG
>NZ_QTQD01000041.1:0-58820 GCF_003858025.1 Burkholderia sp. Bp9004
GCGGTGCGCGAGGAAGCCATCGAACTGCTCGACCAGCCCGAGTACGGCGATTACTACCGGCAGGATGAAGACCCGCTGTGGGGCCCTCCGCCGCCAGCGCCGCCGATCAACAGCCTGGCGTGGTACCAGTGCGATCACCTAGGCACGCCGCAGGAACTGACGGACGAGTACAGCGAGATTGCGTGGAGCGCGGAGTACCGTGCTTGGGGTGTTGCGCAGAAGGCGATCCGCAAGGCCTCGGGGAAGGCGCTGATCGCCAATCCCATCCGCTTCCAGGGGCAGTACCATGACCATGAGACGGGGCTGCACTATAACCGGCATCGGTACTATGATCCGACGGTGGGGAGGTTCGTCAGCAAAGATCCGATTGGTTATAGCGGAGGCATCAACATATACGGCTATGTGGCTGGCAATCCGACTGGAAATATCGACCCAGTTGGATTGGCAGCCTGTGGCGTACTATTTCCTGATTATCCAATCGAGTATGCGAATGGGAAAACAAGTACTTGGCTTGGCGGACATGCCGGCATTTTGCTATACAGCACTACCGGAGTCACGCAATACTATGAGTACGGTCGATACAATCCAAATAACCCAGGCATCATCGGGGCCAAACTTCCAGCGAATTCCGGCAACGTACGACGGGTAAGCGTCCCCAATCTGTCTCTCGGCGCGGACGGTCAACCCACTCAAAAGTCACTTGATGTGCTAAGTGAAGCCTTATCAAGGAAGGCAGGGAAAGGCACCAAAACCGAACTCAAATGCGATGTTACGGTGGATGAGAAAAAAGCTGCCGAATACGCTATAGACATTGCCAATAATGTAGATCGAAAATCATATAGCTGGACACCATGGAATGCAAATCACTGCAGAACCTTCTCGAGGGATGTATTCAACGCAGGAAGGAATTAGGCGAACTATGAAATCGATCATTTACCATTCTATAATATTTATATTGTTGACATTATGCGCAATATTAGCATACCTGTGGGTAGATCGTTCCATCAGTCTAAGCTACGCCAACCAAAGCCTCAGCGCGAGCAATGCCGCGTTAAACAGCATAGAAAATCTTCTTGGAGATGCCTGGAAGGGAATGGAGAGAGACACCCTTGTTAAGCGCTTGCAGGCAGAGGCGGCGGCTCGACCAGCCGACTCCATCCTTGTTAAAGAGGAGAAGAATGCCATCTGGTTTGGCGACGTCCGCTTTAATATTGAGAATGGATTTTTGAAAAATATTGGAAATTGACGCATCAGGCCCAAACTGATCGTAAGCTTGCCTCTCCCCTTCCTCGCGGCTCTAGGAAAAGTCGGAGATCTGTTCGACCGCCTCACCCACTACGAAGATGATCGCCTGAAGGTCAACTATACCTACGACGCGCTCGGCCGGCGCCTGTACAAGCACAGCCAGGCGCACTACGACGAAAGAAGGGAAGCGGGGCCACACTGGAACCGAGCCGAGCGCGTGAAGCGCACCGCGAGCTGCAATGCGTTTTCACGTTGTATGGCTGGGATGGCGATACGCTGGCGTGGGAGAGCAAGATCGCCGACGAAGACGGCTTTGGTGCGCGCACCACCCACTACGTGTACAACCCCGGCAGCTTTGTGCCGGTGGCGCAGGCGGTGCGCGACGACGCCATCGAATTGCTGGACCAGCCCGAGTACGGCGATTACTACCGGCAGGACGAAGACCCGCCCGCACCGGCCGTCAACTGCCTGGCGTGGTACCAATGCGATCACCTCGGCACACCGCAGGAACTGACGGACGAGCAGAGCGAAATTGCGTGGAGCGCAGAGTACCGCGCCTGGGGAGTCGCGCAGGAGGCGATCAGGAAGGCATCGGGGAAGGCACTGATCGCCAACCCCATCCGGTTCCAGGGGCAGTACCATGACCATGAATCGGGGCTGCACTACAACCGGTATCGGTACTACGACCCGGAGGTGGGGCGCTACGTCAGCAAGGATCCAATCAGGCTGCAAGGTGGACTGAATGCTTACAGTTATGTGGCCGGCAACCCGCTGAGCAACATCGAACCGAGAGGGCTACAGGCTTATCCCATTCCGGCGCCTGTTGGCCCGATTCTGGGGTCTGCAATTCCCGATGGAAAGTTGCTAGCGGATAGGCTGGCAACTGCGACAACAAAATCGCTGGATAAGCTGACCCGCGAAAAAACTTATCAAACTTACACCCGATACGATCCGACAACTGGGCAGTGTTATAGCGGAAGAACGTCGGGTTATGAGGATTCGGAAACCAACGTGAAAAATGGATCTTACGGTCAAGCGTACTTGACGGCTGAAGGCTTCTTGCCCCCGTCCTGGACAGGTCTTCGCCGAGCTACCGTGCCATTCGTGGGCGTGACCAGCAATTGATTGAGTTGAATGGAAAGGTTCAAAGTAGTGGTGGAATCTCTAGAAATTTGATCAATGGTATCTCGCCTATCAATCCAGCGAGGCCATTGCTATACCTGCCTGCCGCGCTAGCTCAATTTGGAAAGCCAGTACCAGCCGGCCAATGCACTTGCAAATAATGATCACCATGATATCCCAAAAGCCATCACCTAGCGCTTATGAGAAGTTGAAAATCTTCTTTGTGTGCTATGTGGATTGGTTTGTGCCCGTTTGGGAAAAAAGCCAAAACCCGGAAGATCAGCCTATAGCATTCCTTGAGAATTTGGAGAAGAAGTCAACTTCAGATGCCAAAAAAGGGTTGCAGATGGCTGTCAACGATGTGGTCGAGACGACCGCCGACTGGTCTCCCCAGAAAGTCGCTGAAGCAGATGCGAAATTTTCTAGTCGTGGCGCCTTCACCTTGAGTGAGGTTAGGCGTCGTTACTCCAGAAGGTATCTGCAAATTCTTAGGCGGGGTTCTATCAAATCTGATCTCGAATACTATTTTCTTAAGGGAATTGCTGATAGTGGAGAACTCCCCACCCTCTCTGACGAGAGCGAAAAGATAGGTGCCATGCTTGCTGACTATGAAGAAAAATTGACTGGTGCAGCACCTCGATAGCCGACACAAGTGACGCTAAAGCTGTGTTGTGCATGCGGTGCGCTGGCACTCCCGCCCCACGGATAACACCGAGTCAAAAGTTGTCGATGCGATGACGTGAATTGGGATTGCTTATTGGATAAGCAATGAAAGCCTAAAAGCGTTGCTCCCGCCACGCAACTTGATTCCGGCGCCGTAATTTCTCGACGGACTCACTAGGAGCTAGCGCTCGTTCCGCTCGCTCCTGACCTCCAATAAATTGAGGTTGACATTCGAATATGTAGAGTTCAGCGACGAATCGTCGCTATCGAAGATGATGGAAGGATCGGTTCTCAGATATTGCACGCTTAAAAATTTTTCGCTTGACGGAAAAAATGTTGATTCGGTTTTTTGTCGTGCTCCTTGGAGGATTTGAATTGGTATTGGGGGCTATTCAATTGCTGTCTTTTTGTCGACACCAAATTCATTGGCTGTGTATTCCGTGGATCTAACTTCGCTGATTGCCGCTTCCTGAATTGTGAATTTTCAGACTGTCGATTTGAGGAGGACAATTTTCATTCGCCATGTAGCTTTGATGGTACCCAATGGTTTGGCGGCAAGGCAGCTAGGTGTAAGGGATTGCCGGAATACGCGTTCCCAGCCCCGTCCCCAAGCCGCTGAGCACATCGCCCCTCAACGCTCGACCTCTAGGTCATGGCTAGAGTTTCACAAAAATACAGCCGAGCTGATAAAACTTCTGGGTACATTCGACCTGGAGATTTCTCTCTTGGCTAGTTATCCCCCCAGGCTGTTATCTCTTAAGGAATCCTGGGTTGGCATGTCGTAACCAGTACTCTCAAGCTTTGACTGACGGTATATCTGCTACCGCTTTAGCTGAGAAGGTCAAGGATGGTTGATAGGGACCAACGATATTATGGATTACATACCGACCACCAAAAGATGCGCGAGCAGCAGCACTACACTCGCCTGAGCCAGCCGCTCGTGGGCGTGCTCCAGCACGAGTACGACGCGCTCAACCAGCGCATCGCCACCGTGCGCCCGGATCGACACCGCGTCAGATGGCTCGCCTATTATCGAGTTTCTCGACCAACCCGAGTACGACGACTCCTACCGGCAGAACGAAGTAATGCTTACGATCCAGACGTGCCGAAAGCTCCGGGAAAGCTAGGAAAGGCCGAAGGTTTTTGCTCACCCAAAGGCGGCGATGACTGGGTTAAATCACCTAAAGGGTGGGGGTGGCGCGACAAGAAAGGCGGCGTTTGGGTCCCTACGGGGCCTGGTGGTGATGCTCATGGAGGACCGCACTGGGATGTTCAATATCCAGAGCGTTATGACAATATCTATCCCGGCGGTCACAGGCGGTGAATTTATTGAGGCTTTAATATGCTGATCAGAATTAGACTAGGTTCTTTTTATTCAAAATGCGACGAAAGCAGGTTGTTCGATGGATTTAATGGCATTTCCTCCATCCGCAGTATCAAGGGGGATGGAAGGGATTTATTATTGTACATCTCGATTAGAGATTTAAGTAGCGATTCAATGCGTGAACTGATTGTGCTTTTGTGGCGCTATAGGATACCCCTTTCACCCTTTCGTCCGCTCGCGAGGAATAAGAGATTTGACTGGCTGAACAATCCAAAAGGGGTTTGGTACAAGAGTATGTTTGCCGGGAAGGAGTAGACAGAAACCCAGACTGGCAAGTGAAGCGATGAGCGAATGGCCGCAAAATCTTGCGGCGCTTCGAGTTCGTAGCGCTATTCGTGAGCTGCGGCGATTGGCATCCTTGGTGCCACCTCTATGGTGGACTCTCCCTGCTAACGTGGCTGTACCATGACGACTACTGTTAACGACCTCCGACTTCGGATACGCGCTTTACCGGCTAACCCCAGACGAAAAGAGGTAGCCGAGATTGCGTTTGAGTTAGAGTACCTTTCGTTATTAGTTTCACCACTTCCCAAGGACATATTCTCACTGTATCTGGAGGTGCTATCAGACCCTCTAGTTTTTTCCAAGAATGGCATAGATTACTTCATTTCTGCAATTTACAACGAATTCGATAAGCTCACCTCCGACCAAGAAAGCTCCCTATTAGAATCCGTAATCAATAACTCAAAAGAATATAACGATGAGACATTGCGCTTCTCTGTCGGGGATATGATCGCGAGAAAGTACCCTATCCAAGTTGCACTGGGTGCTTTCCGCCGCATGTGGCTCTCCGGTGAAAAACACTCCCAGACCATTGCTCAATTTGGTGTGGACGTCTTGTCACTAGTGCTACCCAAAGAAGGGGCCGAGCGCAACAAGCTTCGCAAATTCGGTTTGGAAATGGCGCGAAAAGATAAATAACATCGATTAACGAACTATCGGCGCAATGGGCAACTCCAACTCCCAAGATACACCGCCATGATCTGCGCTCGCTCATGCCCCAACTCGCGGCTAGTAGCCAGCCAAGCCTGCGCATCCAGCGCGCGCTGAGTTGGGGTCAGCGTGCGCACCGCAGTCCCGCCGGCAGCCGGAGCCTGATTATCCGATCGAGTATGCGAATGGGAAAACAAGTAATTGGCTGGGTGGACATGCCGGCATTTTGCTCTACAGTACTACCGGAGTCACGCAATACTACGAGTACGGTCGACATAATCCAAATAGCCCAGGCGTCATCGGGGCCAAACTTCCAGCGAATTGCGGCAACGTACGATCCACAGGTGGGGCGGTACATCACTCAGGACCCGATTGAGCTGGCCGGTGGCCTGAACGTCTATCAGTACGCACTGAATCCGATAAGCTGGATTGACTCGCTTGGTCTTCAGACCGGACCTGTATTACTCGGAATGGGGAATCTTTATCGCGCGAGTACGCAGCCACCGCTGCCAACTCTTTCAAGAAGCACGTCGATCAGAGGTATCTATGGTGACGTCTCCAACCTCGCGTTCCCTTCTCCCGTCCTTCCAGGGGAATGGGTCGGAGTTAACGTACAGTGGAGTATGCCAACCATCAAACAATATTACGCGAAGGAATATTTTGGCGACTCGTCGCTAGGGATGACTGACAATTCAGGTAGGCAATGCAGACGTCAACCGGATTTTCAAACTCAAAGCATCGTTCCAGAAGGTTGGTCTGATCGTCGTAAATTTACTTGCACGGAGTGGTTTCCGTATGACTCGGCTATTTAAGGATCCCGTATTTTTGATGGTTGCATCTATCGTCATCTTTTGTTTTATTGCAATTTTAGGAACAACTTCGAATCCGGAAACATACAATGGAAAACTGAGGCGGTGTGCCGACACATGCAAGGAATCAAATCGCTTTGGTCGACTGATTGAGCCTAAGCCGGCTTCTCCGAAATATACGATAGTAGACTACAAATGTGAGTGCTATTAATTAATGACCAAGGGCCGCAGTAGCGCCCCTTGTAGTTATCGCGGTCGACTGCAATCGGGAATGATGACGATCTGCTCTGCCTGCGTCACTGCGGATGCGATCTGTGCGGCCGTAATGATGAGCTTGCCGTGTTCGATGTGAATGTGGAGCGTGTGCCCAACGTGGAAGCCTGCATCGTGGGCGAGCCAGCTAGCAGGCGGATAGGAACAAGGCGCGCTTGAGCACCTTGTTGCCGCGTCTGGATAGATGCTCGCCACGGATGGATGAGCCTGAGCGCCGGGTGACCGGGGCAAGACCAGCGTAGGCCGCCAAGTGGGGGGCCAAAGCGAACGCTTTATGCGCGGCCTCGGTTACGAGTCTGGCGGCGGTCCTGACGCCGCAACCCACGCGCCTCCCCGCCCCCGCACTTCGACCGCCCGCAAAAATGCATCCGAGCGATGCAATTCCGCCCGCTCCCGAACCGCATCGCACGCCGTAAGATCGCCTCCGGCCTTTTCCCAGGGCCGCTCAACGCGCGTCGTCACGTCAATCGGTTCACGCGCTCCGCCACCACCACCCAGCGACCATGTCCAACTTCTCACTCATCCTCGTCGTCTCCATGTTGAGCGCCTTTGGCCTGATCGCGTCCGACGTCTACCTGCCCGCGATGCCGTCGATGGCCCACGAATTTTCGATCGGCGCATGGCAGATGCCGCAGACGGTATCGGCTTACCTGATCGCGCTCGCATGTGCGCAGCTGTTCTACGGCCCCCTCTCCGATCGATGGGGACGCAAACCCGTGCTCACGGCCGGCATCCTCCTGTACATCCTCGGCTCGATCGGCTGCGCAAACGCGGGCGGTTTCGCGAGCTTTCTCGGCTGGCGCGTCCTCGAAGCCCTCGGCGCGGCGTCCGGCCTCGTCATCGGTCGCGCGATCATCGCCGACACCTGCGACAAGCAGGCATCCGCAAAGGTCTACAGCATCGTGTATCCGCTCGTGTCGCTGTCTCCGGCAATTGCCCCCGCGATCGGCGGATATCTGGCTGCGTGGTTCGGGTGGCGGAGCGATTTCAATTTCGTCGCCGGGTTTGGCGGGGTCGCGCTCGTGCTTGTCCAGCTGCTTCTGAAAGAAACGCGGCCGCCCGTCACACCGGGGCAACATCGCGCCATGCCGCTGGCCGGCTTCGCCGACGTGCTCGGGGACCGGGCATTCATCCGGTACACGCTCGTAGTCTGCGCAATCTATTGCGCGTGGTTCGTGTACCTGACGCAGTCGCCGTTCATCTTCTCCAGCCTTGGCCTGTCGGAACAGCAAAGCGGCTGGCTTTATCTGCCGCTGACCGCCGGCATCGTGTCCGCCAACATGATCTCGCGCCGCATGCTCGACCGGATGTCCTATGATGCAATCGTCGTGGCCGGCGTGAGCTGCTTCGTGGCCGGCGGCATCGCGTTCGCCCTGTGCGAGTCGTCGCACGTCGAAGGCATCGTCGCGATCGTAGTGCCGATGTTCCTCGTCAGCCTGTCGAACGGATCGTCGCTGTCGCTCGCCGTGTCGGGCGCCATCGCGAGCGAACACGGACGCGCGGCCACGGCGTCCGGGCTCGTCGGCTTCTTCCAGATCGGGAGTGCGTCGCTCGCGGCCACCGTGTCCAGCGGCCTGCTCGGTACCGGCAGTCACGTGCTGGCGACGGCTATTCCCTTCTTCGCGATCGTCGCGGCAGTCGCGATCGTGCCTCGCTGGTATGCCGCGCGACGCACGCTCTCGATGCGTAAAACCCAGCCCCGTTGAGCAAGTTGCCCCGCGCCAGCGAAATCCCGGCCGCTATCGATAGCGACCGAACGAAGCAGCGATCTCGGCGGTGACCGCCCGAACGCGCGCCGTCCGGTTCAGGTCCGTATGCGACACGAGCCAGACCTGATACGGCGCGGCGCGCGTCCTGTCGGGCCAGATTCGCACGAGCGAATCGTCTTCTTGCGCCATATACACGGGGAGTTCGCCGATGCCGATGCCCGACCGGATCGATGTCGCCAGCATCAAGCTCGAACTGACTTGCGCAACGATGCGCCCGCGTTCCATCGACTCGCCGCACAGCGTGTGTGCCTGATTGGAGGTGATGGAAGGCTGGTAGACAACCAGGTCATGCCCGTCGAAGGCGGATCCGGTCGCGGGCGCCCCATGTGCATCCAGATACTCGCGGCTCGCGAACAGCCCGACCTCCCACTCGGCCAGCTTCCGCCGAACGAGATCGGGGTTTTCCGGCATCACGGTTCGAATCGCGAGATCCGCATCGCGCCGGGTCAGGTTCAGTACCTGGACGGACGTCGTCAGGATCACGTGTATCGCGGGGCATTTCCGTCGCAACGCCCGTATCGCGGGAACAACGAAATCCATCGCCAGGGAATCGGTCGTCGTCACCCGAACCTCGCCTTCGAGCCGGTCGTCCGAGCCGTGGACGCGCCTCTCGAATTTGCACGCCGCTTGCTCCATCTCTTCCGCGGCCTGCAGCGAATCCTCGCCGATCTGCGTCACGACATAGCCGGACGACGTCTTGAGAAACAGCTTCGCGCCCAGCGCTTTCTCCAGCGCCGTCAGCCGTCGCCCCACGGTAGCCTGATCGACATCGAGCACGACTGCGGCCTCGCGCAGCGTCCCGGCGCGATGAACTGCCAGAAAAACACGGGCATCGTCCCAGTTCATGGTTAACGTTCTCTCTCGGTGAAGCATGTTTGCATTCGTGGGGGGGGGGGAAATTATACAAGTCGCTCCTCTACTCCCCACCTCACATAATCAGTCATCCATATCAATAAGGTGAGCAATTTGCCGACTGAAACCGGAGCCGTCCGCTGGAAGACCCTAAACAACCCGGCGATCCTCAAAAAGGCCCGTTGCAACATTCGAGCCGATGGTGGTTGAAGCGATCACACCGCCCCCGCCCTCCTGCCAAATCATCAGCCCCCCCGGATATCTCCCATCCGATATCGCGATTTTCCGTATCGAGCGCGCGTGGCTAGACTGGCGACGCATTCTCGACGCAGCATCGTCGTACGGCAACGCGACACGCCCTCACACAAACGATTCCGGGAGATGAGCCATGTCCGACCGGCATGCGTGCCGAGGCGCGCTCAAGACACTCGGCCTCGCGGCCGGCACCGCGCTGCTCGCCGCCGCGCGCCCGAGGCCTGCACGCTGTGCCACGGCGCGGACGGCCAGGTGCAATCGAGCGGCGGCAAGCCGGTCTTTAGGGCGCTCTAGGGTGCACGCTCGTTCAACTGGGGCGCAGGCATGGGCGACATCCGCAACGCGGCCGGTTTCGTGAAGGCGAACATGCTGCTTGGGCTCGGCGGCACGCTGACCGATCAGGAAGCGTGGGAGGTCGCGACCTTCATGGACAGTCACGAGCGCCCGAAGGCCCCCCGTTTTCACCGGCTCGGTGCAGGACACCCGCGCGAAATTCCACGACACGCCCGACTCGAAGTACAGGCGCGCAGTGAACGGCCGCGTGCCCGGCGCGCCATGAAACCCTGCTGGCCCGAGCGGCGCGGCATGCCTGATCACGGATGCCAGCGATACACGACGAGGCTCGACCCGTTGTAGTTGTCCTTCGTGATCACGTATTCGCCGGTCGAGCGCAGGTACGCACGGATGCCGTACATCGAGTCGACGTCGTTGCCGACGTCCATCGCCGACGTGTTCGAATTCGTCAGCGTGGTCACGAGGCTGCCGGTGTTCAGGTCGAACACGTCCACGTTCGGCACCGTGTGCACGTAGCCGACGAACAGGTAGTGGCCTGCCGCCGCCATCGATTTCGGATTCGCGCTCGTCAGGTTGATCGCGACGTTCGGCGTGCTCGTGTTGCCGGCCTTCCAGCCGCGATAGACCTCGATGTGCCCGTTCATCGCTGTCCAGTCCCAGCTGCCCGAGATGCCCTGCGCGAGGATCATCGTGTCGCTGTCGGCCTGGTAGATGATTCGTGTGAGCGGCAGCACGGTGCGCGGAATCGGAATCTGCACCGGCTTGCCCCACGTCGGTTTCCCGGTCGCGTCGAAACCCGTCATCGGATAATGCGAAATGTTGTTCGTGCGATCGAGCCCGGCCCACACGTCGCCGTTGTCGTCGAGCGAGAAGCCGGCCGTCACCTGCAGCGTCGTGTTGAACGGCTTGCCGGGGATCGAACCGTCCGGAATCGCGATGTAGCCGCTCGCGCCGTTGAAGTGATAGATGTTGTAGTTGCCCGGATTCTGTCCGGTCGCGACCAGCATCCGCGTGCCGTTCACGAGCGCGAGCTGGCCGAAATGTTGACCGCGCTGGTAGTCGTTCATGTCGAGGCGCGGGTCCTTCGGATAGGTGAACGGATCGATCGTGTTCGCGACGAACGTGCCGCCCGCGGTGCCGGTGTACACGTTGTTGCCGCTGTAGAAGAATGCCCCGTCGGTGGCCGGATCGGGCGCGGCGGCGGCCTCGAAGTTCAGCGCCTGCAGCTTCCATTGCAGCACGCCCGTCGGGCTGTACGAATGGAGGTCGGTGCTGCCATTGCGCCCGAGATCCCAGCCGCCGCCCCACGCGTTGTTCAGCACGTACAGGTTGCCTGCCGCGTCCTTGCCCATGCCGGCGACGCGCGTGAAGCGCTTGTCGCCGACCTGCCCCTTGATGCCCGAAGTCGTGTCGAGATACCCGCCCTGCACGCCGAACGTGCCGCGCTGCACGGGCTGGCCCACGAGCGCGTAGATCTTGATGTTCATGTCGGGGCCTTCGTCGCCCACCAGCAACTGCCCGCTCGGCGCATCGAAATACAGCGACGCCGGCCGCGCGCGGGCCGCCATCTGGATCGTGCTCATCGCCGTGCCCGTCGGGCTGAACTGCGCGACGACACCCGCACTCTTGCGCGCGACCCACAGGTTGCCGGCCGCATCGAGCGCCAGCGCACCGGGGCCCGATACGCCGATATCGCGCTGCCACACGCCGTCCGTCGTGTAGACGCGCACGCGGTTACCGTAGAAGTCGCTGACGTACAGCAGGTTGCCGGTCGTCGCGAGGCCCGTGATCACGTCCGCGTACTGGATGCCCGTCCACGTGCTGACGGGAATGCGCAAGTCGCGCTGGTTCGTGCTGCGGTTGTAGCGGCCGACCGAGCCGCTGCCGAACGTGCGGTTGTAGCCGAGCGCGACGAACAGCGAGTTCGCGTTGCCGGTGATCGCGCCACCCTGGAATTCGTCATGGATGCCGATGGTGCCGAGCGTCTGCCCGTTCTGGTAGATCGCGACACCGCCCGCGTTCTCGTCCCAGCGCGACGCCGTATAGATCACGCCCTCGGGCGCGACCCAAAGCGAGCGCGCACCGTTGCCGACGTGCGCGGCGAGCGTGCCGAACGTGTTCGCGAGCCAGTCCGTCGTGTATTGCGCTTGTGCGTGACCGGCCGGCGCCAGCATTGCCATGCACAGCCCAAGCAATGCCGCACGAATTTGTTTCGATAACATGAATGATGCTCCCGGACGATCGTTTTTTACACTCTAATTCGCCGCGTATGAAATATTGGTGATTTTTTCAAAAACCGATTCAATTTCGCTGCGAATCATTCATTACATTCCTTTACCGCGCGATGCCGCCTGACTGACGACGCATCGCTCCGGGCTTCGTATCGCAGCCCCCCGCCCGACAGCGCTCTCGCGAGCCGCTTTTTCCGGCACTTTATTCCGAAGCACCTAATCCGAGCGCGTCATTTTTTCTGATTCGCGCGCATTGAACTTCCATTGCCGCCAAATCGATTAAATGATTACAAATCGAAATTAAAATGAAAGAGAAAAAATATTGCCCCTTGCGCGCTGCATTGCCGGGAAAATCGTGAATACATGAAATAAGGCGACGTGCGGCGGGTTGCCGTTGCCAATGAAGATGCGGATGAGGAGCGGGATGGACCGCGCGTGCGGCAAAGGAGAGGTGGACAGCGATGACGAGGAAGGCCGCGCCCCGGGCGGGCGTGCGGCCGGTTCAGGTCAGCTCGCGCTGTCGAGCGTCGCGCCGCCCCAACCGTCGAGGTACCTGGGCAGCGCATCGACGACGTCGATCACGCGCTGGCGATGGAACAGACATCGATCAGCAGCGGGCCACGCAACCGGCGGCCCGCATCGAACGCGAGCGGCCGGTCATGCGCGTGACGTCAGAACTTCTGGCGCAGGCCGAGGCTGACGATCGCCTGCGACCGCGAGTCGGACGAGTGGCCGTTCGCCTTGTCCGACACCGATGCGGTCGCGGCCACCGGCCGGCCGAGCGCGTCGAGCGTCGTGCCGGACGCATGCTGGTACGCGCCGAGCAGGTACACGCTGGTGCGCTTCGACAGGTCGTAGACCGCGCCGAGCGTGACGTTGTGATACTGCGCGCGGTTGTCGATGCCGTCGACGTCACTGCCGCGCGTGTAGCTGTAGCCCGCGAACAGCTGCGTCTGCGGCTGCACGTTCCAGCGCGTGAACACGCCCGCGACGTTGAAGGTCGCGTGGCCGTTAAACAGCGACTGGGCACCGCTGCGGTACTGCACGTTGCTGTAGTTCACGCCGACCACGGCAGGGCCGAAGTCGTACGTCGCGCCGGTCGCGATGATCTGCTGCGACTGCGCGCTCGCATAACCTTCGTTGATCGACGAGTTGAACAGGCCGTCGTCGGTGCTCTGCCACTTGCCGGCCGTCGGGTCGGTCGCGCCCGTCTTGCTGTTGTCCGAACGCTCGTAGCCGACGCCCACGCGCAGCGGCCCCGCCGCGTATGCCGCGCCGATGCTCCACGTGTTGCGCTGCTTCATGCTGCCCGGCTGGCTGCCGAAGCCGTACAGCGCGCCGAACGTGAAGCCCGCGTAGTTCGCGCTCGTGTACTTGATCGAACTGTCGACGCGCGCGGTCTGGTCGAGATCGTCGATGTCGCCCGGGTGCGCACCGAAGCCGCCGATGTACGACGACGGGCCGACCGGGCTCACGAAGTCGTCGAGCGACGTGTACTGGCGGCCGAGCGTGACCGTGCCGTAACGGTTGCTGCCGACGCCGACGAAGGCCTGCCGGCCGAACTGGCGACCGCCCTGCCCCGACGTGCCGTTGGTGATGTCGAAGCCGTTCTCGAGCACGAACAGCGCGCGCATCCCGCCGCCGAGATCCTCGGAACCCTTGATGCCCCAGCGGCTGCCGGACAGGTTGCCGGTGGTCAGCCCGACGTTCGAATGCCCTGTATAGGCGCCCGGCGAGCCGACCCGTTCGTTGCTGCGATAGGTCACGCCCGCGTCGACGATGCCGTACAGCGTGACGGAGCTTTGCGCGGATGCGATGCCCGCGAGCGAGAGCAGCAGCGGTGCTGCGATCAGTTGCTTGTTCATGGTTTTTAGCGTCTCCGGGCGGTGAGCCCGTTGTTCTATGCGAGTAGCGCGTGCGGCCGGGAGCCCCGCCGGCATGCGACGCCGGCCGCGTCCGCACACGGGAACGCGCGCGTGCGATACGCGCGCGACGTCGCGGCGAGCATGCCCGCCACGGCCGCCATGGTAGTTGGAACCGGTTCCCATCAACAGCGCAATAATGAAAACAACTTCTTGCCAGAATCGAGATAATCGGCCGTGCAGCGAACGCCGCTGTACAGCGCGACAACGCGCGCCCGATAATCGAGCACCCGCGTTCCACATGGAGCCATCGGCATGCATCAAACGACCTTGCTGATCTTCGCCGCCGTCGCGTTCGTCGGTATCGCGACGCCAGGCCCGACCGTGCTGCTCGCACTGACCAACGGCTCGCGCTACGGCGTGCGCCGCGCGGCCTACGGTTTCGCCGGCGCGATGCTGTCCGACTTCGTGCTGATCGTCGCGGTCGCGCTCGGCCTCGGCGCCCTGCTGATGGCGTCGGCATCGTGGTTCTCGGTGGTGAAATGGCTGGGCGCCGCCTATCTCGCGTATGTCGGCATCCGGCTGCTCACGTCGAAGGGCTCGCTCGACGTCGCCGTCGCACATGGCGGCACGGCGCACGGACGCAACGCGTCGATCTTCGCGAAGAGCTTCCTGACCGCGGTGACCAATCCCAAGGGCTATCTGTTCTTCTCCGCATTCCTGCCGCAGTTCCTCGATCCGTCCGCGCCGCTCGCGCCGCAATACGTCACGCTCGCGGTCACGTTCGCGCTGCTCGACGGGGCGGTGATGTTCGGCTACGCGCTGCTCGGCGCTCGTGCGGTGCGGCTGCTGAAGCGCTCGGGCGCGCTGTGGCTCGAACGCACGTGCGGCGCGATGCTGCTCGCACTGGCCGGTTCGCTCGCGCTGTACCGGCGTCATGCCGCATAGGCGCGTCGGCATGCGCGCCGCATCGTGCGTGATGAGCGCGCGATGAGGATCGCCGCGCCGCCCCGCTCCGGTTTCCCCGGTCTGTCGCTCCGGCAGCTCGACCGCTCGGATCTCGACGCGTGGTATGCGTACCTGTCGAAACACGACGTCGTCCGCCACACGAGCTGGAACCTGCATGCGCGCGACGATCTGTTGCCGCTGTTCGACGATATCGAGTCGACTCATCCGGATTCGATCCGCCGTCTCGCAATCGTCGACGACGCGTCGGGCGCGCTCACGGGGACGATCGGACTGCATACGGTGTCCACCGCGAACCGCTCGGCCGAGATCGCGTACGACCTCGCACCGTCGCACTGGGGGCGCGGCATCGCGAGCGCGCTGTGCACGAGCGTCACCGCGTGGGCGTTCGCCGAAGGTGGCTTCATGCGCATCCAGGGCGTCGTGCTGAGCAGCAACGCCGCCTCCGCGCGCGTCCTGCAGAAATGCGGCTACCGGTACGAAGGGTTGTTGCGCGCGTACCGGATGGTGCGCGGCGTGCCGGGCGATTTCGCGATGTACGCGCGCATCGCGACCGACTGAAACTCGTCGCGCGTCGCGCGTGTCGCGTCACCGACGCGATTGGACGAACCGCGCCGAATTCGCGACAATCGCCGTTCCCCGCCTCGACTTGCTCACCATGAAAATCGCCGCGCTGTCCGACATCCACGGCAACCTCGCCGCGCTTGACGCGGTGCTCGACGACGTGCGTCGCCGCGGCGCCGACGTGATCGTCAACCTCGGCGACATCGTGTCAGGCGCGCTCCATCCGGCCGAAACGGCCGACCGCCTGATCGCGCTCGACCTGCCAACCATCAAGGGCAATCACGAACGGCAACTGCTGACCGGCGATCGCGACACGATGCGGCTGTCCGATCGCTGGGCGCACGATGCGCTGCGCGACGAGCATCGCGCGTGGATCGCCGCGCTGCCCGAGCGCCTGACGCTCGACGAAGACGTGCTGATGGTGCACGGTACGCCTGCCAGCGACCTCGTCTATTTCCTCGAAACGGTGACGCCCGATGGCTGCCGCGCGGCGACGCCCGATGAAATCGCGCAGCGCGCGGGCGACGCGCCGGCGTCGCTGATCCTGTGCGGCCACACGCATGTGCCGCGCATCGCGAAGCTCGACGACGGCCGTGTGATCGTCAACCCGGGCAGCGTCGGGCTGCAGGCGTACATGGACGATCTACCGCATCCGCACCGGATCGAAACCGGTTCGCCGCATGCGCGCTATGCAATGGTGTCGCGCACGTCGGCCGGCTGGCACGCCGAGTTCCATGCGGTCGAATACGACTGGCATACGGCCGCCGCCACCGCGGCATCGCGCGGCCGCGACGACTGGACCGTGGCGCTGCGCACCGGCCGGTGCTGACGCAGCGTCACGCCTTGTTCAACCCACTTCGCTTCCCGGAAAACCATCCCGTCATGCCCGTTCCATCGCAACTGCTCTTCCTGCCCGGCGCGTCGGGCAGCACCGCGTTCTGGCAACCGCTCGCGAGCCGCCTCGCGCATCCGGCCGCGCGACGGATCGTCGGCTATCCGGGCTTCGGCGACACGCCGCGCGATTCGACCGTCGACGACTTCGACGGCCTCGTGCGCCATGTGCTGACCGCGATCGACCGGCCGACCGCCGTGATCGCGCAATCGATGGGCGGCGTGATCGCGATGCGCGCGGCGCTCGAACGTTCGGCGCTCGTCACGCACCTGGTGCTGACGGTCACGTCCGGCGGCCTCGACATGCAGGGGCTCGGCGCGCAGGACTGGCGCGCCGCCTTCGCGGAAGCGAACCCGCAGTTGCCCGACTGGTTCCTGACGTTTCGCGCCGACCTGTCGCATGACCTCGGCCGCATCGCGCAGCCGACGCTCCTGCTGTGGGGGGATGACGATCCGATCAGTCCGATCGCGGCCGGCCGGCGCCTGCTCGACCGGCTGCCCGATGCGCAGCTGCATGTCGTGCCGGGCGGCCGCCACGATCTCGCGGCGATGCATGCGGATACGCTTGCACCGCTTGTCGACGCGCATCTGCAGCGCGTGTGACGCGGGCCGCTTCGATTCGAAACCCGCAATGCCCTTGACGCCGCATCACGCGGCGTTCGCCAGCGTCAGCCGCGCTTCGAGCCCGCCGCCGTCCGGCCGGTTGCGCAACGTGAGCGTGCCGCCCATCGCGAGCGCGAGCTGGCGCGCGATCGCGAGGCCGAGGCCCGTGCCGCCCGTCTCGCGATTGCGCGACGTCTCCACGCGCCGGAACGGTTCGAACACCGCGTCGAGCTGATCGTCCGGAATGCCGGGGCCGCGATCGAGCACCGCAATGACCGCGCCGCCGCCCGCTGCCGGCTGCACGTCGATCTCGGCCGCGCCCGCGAACTTCAGCGCGTTGTCGACGAGGTTGCCGACGATCCGGCGCAGCGCCTTCGGCCGCGTGACGAGCGCGAGCGGCCCGCCGCTGTGCAGCGCGACGTCCTGCCCCGCATCCGTGTAGTCGCACACGATGCTGTCGAGCAGTGCGTCGAGATCGATGCGGCGCGCGGCCTCTTCCGTGCCGTGCAGCGTGCGCGCATACGCGACGCCTTCCTTCACCAGATGCTCCATCTCGAGCAGATCCTGGCGCAGCTTCGCGCCCTGCGCACCGTCGTCCATCACGTCGACGCGCAGCCGCATCCGCGTGATGGGTGTCTGCAAGTCGTGCGAGATCGACGCGAGAATCTGCATGCGCTCGGCCATGTACTGCGCGATGCGGTCCTGCATCGCGTTGAACGCGCGGGCTGCGCGCGCGACTTCGGACGGGCCGTCCTCGTTCAGGCGTTCGCCCTTCAGGTCGGGGCCGAGCGCGTCGGCCGCCTGCGCGAGCTGCTTCAGCGGCCGCGTCGCGAGCCGCACCGCGAGCCAGCAGCACGCGGCCAGCACCGCGAGCTGCAGCGCGAGCACGACCGGCAGCCAGCCCGACAGCGGCACCGTCGACATCGGGTGGATGTCGATCGTCAGCGGCGAGCCGTCGGTCAGGCGCAGATGCACCTGCAGATGCTCGCGATCGCCGGGGAGCGCGTTCGCGGTCAGCGGGTAATCGCCGCCGATGCCGTCCGAAATCGAGCGCTCGACGCGCGCCGAGAGCCGCGCCTCCGGAGGCGTGCCCGTCTGGCCCGGCCCGAGGATGAACGCGTAGCTGCGCCGCGCGAGACGCGGCAGCCACGCGGCGCGCTGGTCGGGCGGCAGGTGGTCGAGCAGCGCGACCGAGCTCGCGACCTCGCGCTCGATGTAGCCCATCATCAGGTTGGTGGTCGCCTGGTCGCGCTCGGTCACGGTGAGCCAGAACGACAGCGTCTGCGCGAGCGCGAGGCCCACGCACAGGATCAGCGCGAGCCGCGCGAACAGCGAGCGCGGCCAGTGCCACAGCGTGCGCGTGTTCATGCGTCGCCTTCGACCGCGGTCACCGCCGACGAGAACACGTAGCCCTCGTTGCGCAGCGTCTTGATGTAGCGCGGCTCGCGCGCGCCGTCACGCAGGCGCTGCCGCAGCCGGCTCACGAGCAGGTCGATCGACCGGTCGAACGGATCGGACTGCCGGCCCTGCGTGAGGTTGAGCAACTGGTCCCGCGTCAGCACGCGCTGCGGATTGTCGAGGAACACCCGCAGCAGCCGATACTCGGCGCCGCTCAACGCGACCAGCGTGCCTTCGGTGTCGAGCAGGTGACGCCCCGTCGTGTCGAGCCGCCATTCGCCGAACGCCAGCATCGCGGCCGTCTCCGTCACCTGCATGCCCGGCGGCAGCATGCGCGCGCGGCGCAGCACCGAGCGGATCCGCGCGAGCAGTTCGCGCACCGCGAACGGCTTCGCGAGATAGTCGTCGGCGCCCATCTCGAGGCCGATGATGCGATCGGTTTCCTCGCCGCGCGCGGTCAGCATCAGCACCGGAACCGTCCGGAACTTGCCCGCGCGCAGGTCGCGACACAGCGTGAGGCCGTCCTCGCCGGGCATCATCAGATCGAGCACGATCAGGTCGGGCGCGCCGTCGTCGAGCGCGTTGCGCATCTCGCGGCCGTTCGCGGCAAGCGACACGCGCATGCCGTTCTTCTCCAGATAGTCCGCGATCAGTTCGCGGATCGCGCGATCGTCGTCGACGATCAGTACGTGGTCGATCTTGTCCATGAGTCGATGTCGTTGGCGTGATGTTCCGGCTGGCGATGTCCGCTTTTATACCGCATCGCAGGCGCGCGTTTGTATCCCAATGTATCGCGCCGCCGCGACGACACACAACATTGCACAGGCGCGGCTTGCCGGACACACCGCAGATACGTCGGCGCGGCCCAATGACGGCTGTCGAAACCTGTCCGGCCCGCGCACTTGCGCGGCGGCCGGCCGAACCGGAGAACCGTCATGCTGCCCAGATTCAGGACCGCCGCCCTCGTGATCGCCCTCGCCGCCACGGCAGGGCTCGCCGCATTCGCCGGCACCCGCGACGACGCGGGCACGACCACCTCGCTGGCCGGCACGCCAGCGCCCGACTTCACCGGCATCGAGCGCTGGCACAACAGCGCGCCGCTCAAGCTCGATCAGTTGCGCGGCAAGGTCGTGCTGGTCGATTTCTGGACGTACTCGTGCATCAACTGCATTCATACGATCCCGTACGTGAACGACTGGTACCGGAAGTATCGCGACCAGGGGCTCGTCGTGGTCGGCGTGCATACGCCCGAGTATCCGTTCGAACGCGACGCGAAGAACGTCGCCGATGCGATCAAGCGCTTCGGCATCCAGTATCCGGTCGCGCAGGACAACCGCTACGACACGTGGCGTGCGTACGGAAACCAGTACTGGCCCGCGCTGTACCTGATCGACGCGAACGGGAAGGTCGTCTATACGCGGTATGGCGAGGGCGGGTATGACAAGACGGAAGCGGCGATCCGGGGGGCGCTGGCGCAGGCGGGAGAAGGGGCGAAGGGCGCGACGCATACGCAGTAGCATGCGCCCCCATGCGATTCACCGTGACCTACCCCCGCTTCGCATCCGCCTCCGCCAGCATCGCCTCCCCGATCGCGAGATTCCCGTCCGCGATCAGCGCGTCGCCCGCGCCGCGGATATCGTCGACCGCCTTGTTCTGCCCGAGCTTGCGCTTGCCGACGAGCCGCGTGATCTCGATCTGCAGCCCGACGATCGACTGCAGCATCGTGTCGAGATAGTCCTTTGGCGCGTCGGCCATCTTCCAGGGCACCGGCTGCGACGCCTCGTGCGTGCGCGTCAGCCGCGCGACCACGCCGCGCACGAACTTCTCGTCGTCGCGCACCGTGATGCGGCCGTGCGCATGCACGACCACGTAGTTCCACGTCGGCACCTGCCGATGCGCGGCATGCTTGCTCGGGTACCAGTTCGGCGAAATGTACGCGTCGCCGGCGCGGAAGATCACGAGCACGTCGTCGCCGTTCGCGACCTCCTGCCAGACCGGATTCGCACGCGCGACGTGCGCATGCAGTTCGCCGAGGCCGCCGTCGCCCGGCAGCAACTCGAACGGGAGGTGGTTCGCGTCGAGCCCGCTCTTCCCGTGCGTGACCAGGCTGCCGAACGGATGCTGCACGATCAGTTCGCGCAATGCGTCGGGGTTGGGCTCGTTGAAATCGGCAGGTACGTACATGTCGGCTCCACGGTCGTGCAGGGATTGAAATGACGCGGGCACTGGCCCGTCATGCGCAGATTGTGACCGCTAACTGGTTTATTCTGTAGAGCCGGTTTCGAACAATTTCAGAAGACCAGAATCATGGCCAGAACCGCCCGGATCGTCGAAATCCCGTCGCTCGGCGTGCTCGACCGCGCGGCCGGCGACCTGAGCCGCCAGCTCGCGCAGGCGTTGCGGGAAGCGGTGCGGCGCGGCGACGTGCGGCCCGGCGACACGCTGCCGTCGACGCGGCTGCTCGCGACGTCGCTCCAGGTCGCGCGCGGCACCGTCGTCGACGCGTATGCGCAGCTCGTCGCCGAAGGCTTCCTGGCGGCGCGCGGCGGCGCCGGCACGCGCGTCGCGAACGCGCTCGCCGAGCCCTCTCCGCCGGCCGTCGAACCACCCGCCGCCCGGCGGCGTGCCGCACACGCCGGGCTGCCCGAACCGGCCGCGACGTTCGCGCGGATCGCCCGCGAATTCCGTCCGTTGCCGGCCGTGCCGTTCGCGATCTCGGTGCCGGTCGGGCTCACCGCACCCGACGACATCTGGCGCCGGCTCGGCAACCGGCTGCGCGCCCGCGGCGCCGGTGCGCCGTCCGGTTATGCGGATCCGCAAGGCGCGCTGCCGCTGCGCGAAGCGATCGCCGATTACGTGCGCCGCTCGCGCTCGGTGCGCTGCAGCGCCGATCAGGTCGTGATCACGAGCGGCACGCAACAAGGGCTGCACCTCGCGAGCCAGGTCCTGCTCGGCCCGAACGATCGCGCGTGGGTCGAGAATCCCGCCTATCGCGGCATCACCGCACTGCTCGAGAGCACCGGGCGGCGTGACGCGATGGTCCGCGTGCCGGTCGACGCGGACGGCATCGACGTCGAGGCCGGCATCGGTCTCGCGCCGAACGCACGCGCGGCGTTCGTCACGCCGTCGCACCAGTATCCGCTCGGGATGCCGATGAGCATGGCGCGGCGCAACGCGCTGCTCGGCTGGGCGCGCGCGCATCGCGCGTGGGTGGTCGAGGACGACTACGACAGCGAGCTGCGCTACGAAGGCTATCCGTTTCCGTCGCTGCAAGGGCTGGATCCAGAACACGTGATCTATCTCGGCACGTTCAGCAAGATCCTGTTCCCGTCGCTGCGGCTCGGCTACGTGATCGCGCCCGGCGATCTCGTGCCCGCGTTCTGCGGTGCGCGCGTGCTGATGGATCGGCACGCGCCGACCGCCGATCAGCACGTGCTCGCCGCCTTCATCGCGAAAGGGCATCTCGACCGCCACATTCGCCGTGTGCGCGGCGTCTATGCGGAACAGCGCGCGTTGCTGATCGACACGCTCGGCGCGCGGCTGCCGCGCGAGCGCGCGTGGGTGCAGCCTGGCGATCAGGGGATGCACGTCGTGCTGTGGCTCGCGGAAGGGATCGACGATCTCGACGTGGTGGCGCGCGCCGCGCAGGCGGGCGTCGCGGTGCGCGCGGTATCGCCGATGTTCGCGCCGGGCACCGCGCGCCCGGGCCTCGTGCTCGGCTTCGGCGGGTTCGATCGCGCACGGATGGAAGCGGCCGCGCAGCGCCTAGCGGATGTGGTCGGCGAAGCGGCCGGCACCGTTTCATCGGAAGAATCGCGGCAACGCGTACGACCAAAACGCGTACGACCAAAGGTTGTCCGCGGGAAACAAACGTAATCGTCTGTAAATCCTGCAAGAAAACGGGCTGTTTGGCCACGGGCAACGGTTCGCGGTTTGCTAGGATCGCGCCTTTTCCGCTCGCGCTCCTGCCGCCGTGAATCGCTTCGTGCCGTTTCTTCGAGACCTGTGTCTTCGCTACCGCACCGGCGCCCGCTTGCTGGGCGCCGGCGCCTGGCATCGCCTGCGCCATCCGACGCGCCGCGGTGTCGCCCTGACGCTCGCCGCGATACCGGTGCTCGGCCTGCTGGTCCTGCTCGCGTTCGTCCCGTTCACGCCGAGCATCGGCGACATCCGCAAGGCACGCATCGACCGCCCTGCGCGCGTGCTGTCGGCCGACGGTCAGCTGATCGCCGAGTTTCGGCCCGTCAATCGCGAATGGGTGCCGCTCAAGCAGATCTCGCCGCACATGGTCGACGCGCTGATCGCGACCGAGGATCACCGCTTCTACGCGCATCACGGCATCGACTGGCGTCGCACGCTCGCGGCCGGGCTGCACACGTTCTCGGGCAGCCGCCAGGGCGGCTCGACGATCACGCAGCAGCTCGCGCGCAACCTGTATCCGGACGAAGTCGGCCGCGCGCCGACGCTCACGCGCAAGGTGAAGGAGCTGATCACGGCGTTCAAGATCGAGACGGTGTACAGCAAGGACGAAATTCTCGAGACCTACCTGAACACGGTGCCGTTCCTGTACAACGCGTACGGCGTCGAGATGGCCGCGCGCACCTATTTCGGCAAGTCGGCGGACCAGCTCGACATCGTCGAAAGCGCGACGCTCGTCGGAATGCTGAAGGGCAACAGCTACTACAACCCGGTGCTGAACCCGGAGCGCGCGGTACAGCGCCGCAACATCGTGCTCGCCCGGATGGCGGCAATGGGCATGCTATCGCAGCGGCAGCTCGCGCAGTTGCAGCGCCGGCCGCTACGTGTCGACTTCGAGCCGCAGACCGCGCAACCCGGCCTCGCCCCGCACTTCGCGGTGCAGCTGCGCAAGTGGCTGATCGCATGGGCCGACCGCAACAACTACGATCTCTACGCCGACGGCCTCGTCGTGCGCACGACGCTCGATGCACAGCTGCAGGACATGGCGACGCAAGCGCTGACGCAGCAGACCGATCGCCTGCAGGCAATCGCCGACAGCGCGTGGCACAACCCGTCCGGCTGCGGGCTGCGCAACAACCTGTTCCGCGGCTTCATCCGGCAGACGCCCGACTATCGCGCCGCGCGTGACGCGGGGCTCACCGATGTGGCGGCGCTGAAGCAGCTCGGCGCGAATCGCGCGTTCATCCGCGCGTTGTGCGAGCGCAAGACGCAGGTGCAGGCGGGCTTCGTCGCGATCGATCCGCGCAACGGCGCGATTCGCGCGTGGGTCGGCAGCCCCGATTTCGGCAGCGAGCCGTTCGATCACGTCGTGCAAGCGCGGCGCCAGCCGGGCTCGACGTTCAAACCGTTCGTCTATGGCGCCGCGTTCGCGGACGGCATGCAGCCGGGCGATACGTTCGTCGATCGCCCCGTCGCAATCCCGATCGGCGCGCACGCGGTGTGGCATCCGACCGATGCCGAGCCGCCGACCGACGCACCGATGACGCTGCGCGACGCGCTTGCGCTGTCGCGCAATCGCATCACCGCGCAGGTGATGCAGCGCGAAGGCGCGGCCAGGGTCGCGCAGCTCGCGCGCGCGATGGGCGTGCGCGACAGCGCGCTCGACGCGGTGCCGTCGCTCGCACTCGGCACGAGCCCCGTCACGCTGAAGGAAATGGTGTCCGCGTACGGGACGATCGCGAACCGCGGCGTGTACGTCGCACCGCAGATGATCACGCGCATCGAGGACCGCGACGGCAAGGTGCTCGCCGCGTTCGGCAGCGCGCCGCCCGAACGCGCGCTGCCGGTGGCCGCGGCACAGACGCTGGTCGACGTGATGCGCGGCGTCGTCGATTACGGGACCGGTGCCGACATCCGCTCGCGCTACGGGATTCGCGTCGACGTCGCGGGCAAGACCGGCACGACGCAGGACAACACGGACGGCTGGTTCATCCTGATGCATCCGCAACTGGTGGCTGGTGCATGGGTCGGCTTCGACGACGGCAGCGTGACGCTGCGCAGCGACTACTGGGGCGCGGGCGCGCACAGTGCGCTGCCGATCGTCGGCTCGTTCTACGATGCGGCGCTGCGTGCGCGCGCGATCGATCCGCACGCGCAGTTTTCGCCAGACTTCCGGCCGCGCAGTGCACCGGCGCCCGCACCGAGGCGGCGTCCGCATCCCGGCCTGTTCGACTGGCTGAAAATCTTCCGCTGAGCACTGCTCGGCAACGACGCCTCGTCCTCCCGGACGAAGCGATCCCGGCATGCACCGCCTTCGTCGGAGCGGCCGTCGTCAGTCCGCCGTGTCGCCGCTCTTCGGCAGCTTCGACCAAGCGTTGCGTCCCGGCGCCGGCGACCATGCCGGACGCGTCTTGCGCGCGCTGTCGATCACGACCAGATAGCGGCCGGCGATCGGCGTGATGTCGCGATCGCGGCGCAGCACCCACAACGACTTGCCAGCCTCGACGCGCGCCTGATAGTCGTCGTCGAGAATGCCGTGCCGGTCCAGGAACGTGTTCAGCGAAGCAGGAATGCGCACACAGCCTTTCGAGTGCCGGATGCCGAGCAGCGGCTCGAGGCGATCGGGGTCGGTCGCGTGCATCTGGAAGCGCATCGGCGACTTGCCGCCCTTGCCCCAGCCCCGCTCGCCGTCCACCCAGCCGAAGTCGTAGATGCGCATGTCGCGCATGCCGTAGCCGCGAATGCCGTTGTCGTTCGTCGTGCCTTCCGCGCGGAAGTCCATGTTGTCGGGTGAATGGTGGAACACGCCGAGCGGCGTCAGGAAGTGATCGTATTGGCCGGGCCAGCCGGTGGCGACCGGCGACGCGCCGATCAACAGCCACGCATTGGACGGCGTCGCGCGGAAGTAGATGAACAGCGCCTGCACGTTCGGCGCACGGTCGACGAGCGCAACGTATTCGCCGGCCAGGTCGCCGAGATCCGCATCGGCGAGCGCGTTCTGAAGGCGATCGCCATACGCGCGCTGCTCGCTCGCGGGCACGTTCAGGCGTCGCTTGACTTCCTGCGTGAAGCGCTTGCGCATGTCGATCGCACGCGCGGTCGCGTTCTTCGCCTCCTCGGCCGACAGCGGAGGGTGCCGGCGCGGCGGCGTCGGTGCGGGTGCTTCGGCTTCGCTCGCCGGTGTGCCGGATGCTGCCGATGCCGCGGAAGCCGGAGAGGCCGCGGACGCAGCGGATGCCGGCGATGCCCCGCTGGCGGGTAACGCATGATGCACGGCGGACGCCGCAGACGCGGGCCCAGCCTCCGACGACACATGCGCTGGCGAAGCCGGATGCGCGGCCGAAGCAGATGATGAGGAAAACGTAGCAGTGGCCGGCGGCACGTCGGACGCAGCGAGGGCTGGCCGCGCGACGAGAACGGAAATCGGGAGAGCGGCTGCGAGCCACACATACGTGGCGAGCGCCAGGGTACGGCAACGCAGCTTGGACAACCGCCGCGTCAGGTCGGAGAGCATCATGCGATCGAAGCCATCGGCCGAGCCGGCCGCCGCACGTTGCAAACGGCGCATCTCCCGCGCGAGCCATCGACATGCCGGGGGCACGCATGCGCCCGGCGCCGACGCCTCTTCCCGGTGGAGTCGTTCGCAGTACAACGCGTTCGGTCCAATGGCGGCTAATGAGTCGTCAGGTCTTTCATTCTACCCGCTCGGAGACGAATCGGCAGGGCCGAACCCCCGGTTTCGCGGCGGTTTTGCGCTTCGTCACGCTTTGTTTCAACTCGTTTCCGCTTGCTTCGCCGCTGCATGGCAGGTTGCTTCGCTGGGCGTTTCCGGCAACTCGAAGCGCCGGAAATTCACGCGCGTGCCGCATGCGGCACGTGCGTGCGCAACCCCGCGTCTACTTCGAAATGGCTTCGAGCGCGATGCCTTTGGTACGCGGCCCCATGAATCCGATCGCGGCCATCACGATCACCATCGCGCCGGCAATGAACGCGAACACGCCGAACGTGCCGAAGCCCTTCAGCACGGCCGCGATCACGAACGACGAGAAGATCGCCGAGAAGCGGCTCCATGAGTAGACGAAGCCCACTGCGCGCGCGCGGATCGACGTCGGGAACAGCTCGGCCTGATAGGCGTGGAAGCTGTACGACATGATGTTGCTCGCGAGCGTGAGACCGATGCCGAGCACGATCAGGAACGCGCCCACCGTCGTCTGGCTGAACAGCAGCCCGCAGACGACGATCGCCGCCGCCATCGCGACGATCACCGACTTGCGCTCGAAGCGGTCGGCAATCACGAGGCCGATCAGCGGGCCGAGCGGTGCGGCGAGCGCGATCACGCTCGAATACATGAGGCTCGACGTGATCGTGATGCCCTGCTTGATCAGCAGCGTCGGGACCCAGTTCGCGAAGCCGTAGAAGCCGACCGTCTGAAACACGTTGAAGATCGTCATCATGATCGTGCGGCTGCGATACGGCGGCACCCACATGTCGCGGAAGCTGCCGCGCGGCGGCACCGGCTCGGCCGGCGCGGGCGGCGGCAGCGGCCGGCCGTATTCGGCTTCGACCTTCGCCTCGAGCGCGCGCATGATGCGATCGGCTTCGTCGACGCGACCCTGCTGCGCGAGCCAGCGCGGGCTCTCCGGTAGCTCGCGGCGAATCCACCAGACGAACAGCGCGCCGTGCGCGCCAATCAGCACGACCCAGCGCCAGCCGTCGAGGCCGAGCGGGGCGTGCGGCACGAGCAGGTACGCGAGGAATGCGACCACCGGCACTGCGACGAACCCGACCGCCTGCTCGCACGCGAACGCGCGGCCGCGGATCTGCTTCGGCACGAGTTCGGAGATGTACGTGCCGATCGTCACCATCTCGACGCCGAGGCCGAGGCCGACGACGAAGCGCCAGAAGTTCAATCCGCCTGCCGTATCCTGGAACGCCATCACGACGTTGGCGGCGGTGTACCACAGCAGCGACCACGTGAAGATCGCGCGGCGGCCGAAGCGATCCGCGAGGAAGCCGCATGCGATCGTGCCGATGAAAAGGCCGGAGAACAGCGCGGCGATGAAGCTCGCGACGCCCGTGGTGCCGAACAGGCCGTGCGTCGTCGCGGACAGAATCCCGCTTTTCACGAGGCCCGGCGCGACGTAGCCGCTGTACAGCAGATCGTAGAGTTCGAAGAAGAAGCCGAGGCTCAGCAGCACGACGAGCTTCCAGACGCTGCGGGTCGGCGGCAGGCGATCGAGGCGGGCCGAAATCGAGCCGGCGTCGATGGAAGAGGACGAGGCGGCTGCCTGTGGAAAGCTGTCCGTTGAGACCATCTTGGTCGTGTCTCCTGATCGTGTCGTGTGTTTTGTTGTCCGGCGGCCGGCGGGCCGCCGTCGGGCGATTCGCTGCATTGTACCGGCACGCCGCTCGGGCCGCGTTGCATGGCCAACCGGTTCGGACACCCCACTTTCGCGCCGGCTATTGTGTAAATTGCGTAACGTTCTGTCGGATCTGTAAGGTTCGCCGGCGTCACGACGTTGCGCTGCCGGACTGCGAATGCGACCGTCACGGCCCCGCCGGCAAGGGCCCGCGCGGCAATCGCATGCCCGTGCGGGCACCGCTGTACGCGAAAGGGAAGGCGCACGATCGGCAGCGCCGCGGCCGCCATGCCCCGGTAACATGCTACCGGGCCAACTCCCGGCTTCCGGGCGCCTTGCGGCACCCGGCATTGTCGGCAAAACGTAAGCATTCCATGTCCATACAACGACTATCCACGTACGCACGCCGAATCGCGCTGTTCGCACTGCTGCAGTTCGCGGCGATCGCGACCGCGTCGGCATTTCCGACGGCCGCGTCCGCACCGGGCGCGAGCGGCGTCGGCGTCCCCGTGCCGACGATTTCGCTCAGCGACGCCGTTGCGCAACTCAAGCAGATGCAGGTGCAACAGGACCGCATCAAGCAGCAGACGTCGAACGCGACCAACAGCAAGGAGCTCGACGAGCTCGGTGACGCGACCCAGGAACTGAGCGCCGACGTCGACAAGCTGCAGAGCCAGCTCGCGCCGCAGCGCACGCAGGTCCAGGCGCAGCTCGACGTGCTCGGCCCGCCGCCGGCCCCGGGCGCATCGCCCGAAACACCCGCCGTCGAACAGCAGCGGGCGACGCTGAACGCGCGCAAGGCGCAGATCGACGCGGCGCTGAAGCAGGCCGCCGACCAGAAGACCAACCTCGCGAACCTGAACGACCAGTTCTCGAAGCTGCACCGCAGCCTGCTGAAGAACCAGCTCGCGTTCCGTTCCGGCAGCATCTTCGGCGCGCAGTTCTGGCTGCCGCTGTTCCATCTGTCGCCGGACGACGTGCAGCGGCTCGACGATTTCAACGACGAACTGCGCGACATGCTGCGCTCGTCCTGGACACCCGGCCAGCGCGCGCTCACCACGCTGCTGATGATCGCAGCGCTCGCGGTCTGGCTCGGCGGCCGCCGCATCGTCGAACGCGGGCTCGCGTGGTTCTGCCTGAACCGCCTGCCGCCCACCCGGCTGCGCCGCAGTGCGCTGGCGCTGGCCACGGCGTTCTCGACGCTGCTCGCGACCGCGGTCGCCGTCCAGATCCTCTATCTCGCGCTCGCCCGCCACTCCGAGCTCACGTCGTCGATGACCGATCTGTGGGACCAGTTCGCGAAGCTCGCCGTGACCTGCGCGCTGATCGCCGGCCTCGGCCGCGCGCTGCTCTGCACGAAGCATCCGTCGTGGCGGCTGCCCGCGCTCGCCGATCCCGTCGCGCTCGCGATGAAGCCGTTCCCCGGCGTGCTGGCCGCGCTGCTGCTGATGTCGGGCACGCTCGAATCGATCAACCGGATCGTCGATACCAGCCTGTCCGTCACGCTGTTCGGGCGCGGCATCGTCTCGCTCGTCGTCGCGCTGACCGTCGGCGCGTCGATCCTGCGCGCGAATCGCGTACGCAGCGCGCTTGCGGCATCCGGCGAGGCGCCCGAGGATCGCTCGACGCTCGCGGGGCTGATCCATGCGGGCGTCACGCTGGCGATCGTCGTGTCGCTCGGCGCGCTGCTGATCGGCTACATCACGGTCGCACGCTTCATCACCTACGAGCTTGTGTGGTTCGAGATCGTGCTGTGCAGCGTCTACATCATGACGCAGCTGACGCGCGACGCGAGCGAAAGCCTGTTCTCCGCGAACCTGTCGACCGGCAAGCAGATCAAGCACCTGTTCGCGCTCGACGACCGACATCTCGACCAGGCCCATACCGTCGTGTCCGGCCTCGGCACGAGCCTGCTGATGCTGGTCGCGGCGATCGCGTTGCTGACGGGCGGTTTCGGCACGACGCCGAGCGATCTGCTCGACAGCGCGGTCGCGATGATCGGCGGCCAGCGGCTGCAGAGCCTGAACATCATGCCCGACCGGATCATGAACGCGGTGATCGGGTTCGCGATCGGCTTCTACCTGCTGCGCTCGGTGCGCCGCTGGCTCGACAGCGAGTTCATGCCGGCACTCGGCATGGATGCGGGAATGCGCGTGTCGCTGATCACGCTGTTCACCAACGTCGGCTACGTGCTGCTCGTGCTGATGGCGCTCGGGCTGCTCGGCGTCAGATGGAGCAACCTTGCGTGGATCGTCAGCGCGCTGTCGGTCGGTATCGGTTTCGGCCTGCAGGAGATCGTGAAGAACTTCGTGTCGGGGCTGATCCTGCTGACCGAGCGGCCGGTGAAGGTGGGCGACATGGTCAGCATCGCGGGCGTCGAAGGCGACATCCGCCGCATCAACGTGCGCGCGACCGAGATCCAGCTCAGCGACCGCTCGACCGTGATCGTGCCGAACTCGCAACTGATCTCGCAGAACGTGCGCAACGTGACGATGGGCAACAGCACGCAGGGCGTCGCGACGCTGATGCTCACGTTCCCGCTGAACACCGACCCCGAGCAGGTGCGCGACCTGCTGCTCGACGCGTATCGCGAGCATCCGGCGATTCTCGACAAGCCGGCGCCGTCGGTCACGTTCAGCCAGCTGGCGCCCGACGGGATCACGCTGAGCGTCACGGGCTACGTGGCGAGCCCGCGGATCGCGAGCGCGACGAAGAGCGACCTGCTGTTCGAGATCCTGAAACAGTTGCGGGCGTCGCAGATCACGCTGTCGACGCCGCAGATGCTGGTCGTGCAGAACATGCCGGCAATCGACGGATCCGCAACTCACAAATGAATACGTGATCGGGCGGGCGCAGATCGGGCATCGCCGCGCACACATCGCTGAAAACGACAAGGGCCGGTTACCGCCTTCGCGGCAACCGGCCCTCGTCATTCGAACGTCGACGCGCCCTTGCGGGCCCCTCCGTCAGACGTCGAACTTCACGCCCTGCGCCAACGGCAGCTGACGGCTGTAGTTGATCGTGTTCGTCGCACGGCGCATGTATGCCTTCCACGCATCCGAACCCGACTCGCGGCCGCCGCCCGTTTCCTTCTCGCCGCCGAACGCGCCGCCGATCTCCGCGCCGCTCGTGCCGATGTTCACGTTGACGATCCCGCAATCGCTGCCCGCCGACGACATGAACTGCTCGGCCTCGCGCATGTCGTTCGTGAAGATCGCCGACGACAGGCCCTGCGGCACCGCGTTGTGCACGTCGATCGCGTCCTCGAAGTTGTCGTAGACCATCACGTAGAGAATCGGCGCGAACGTCTCGCGCTCGACCACCGCCGATTGCTTCGGCATCCGCACGATGGCCGGACGCACGTAGTACGCATCCGCGTGACCGACATCGACGCGCTCACCGCCCTTCACTTCGCCGCCCTGCTCGCGTGCGTCGGCCAGCGCCTTCTGCATCGCGTCGAACGACGCACGGTCGACCAGCGGGCCGACGAGCGTGCCTTCCTCGAGCGGGCTGCCGACCTTCACCGACGCATAGGCCTTCTCGATGCGCGGCAGCAGCTGGTCGACGACGCTGCGATGCACGATCAGGCGGCGCAGCGTCGTGCAGCGCTGGCCGGCCGTGCCGACCGCCGCGAACGTGACGGCGCGCACCACGAGGTCGAGGTCGGCGCTCGGCGCGACGATCATCCCGTTGTTGCCGCCGAGCTCGAGGATGCCGCGTGCGAGACGCTGGCTCAGCACCTTCGCGACTTCCTGGCCCATCCGCACACTGCCCGTCGCGCTGACGACCGGCACCTTCTTCGACGACGTCAGCACCTCGCCGACATCGCGCATGCCGAGCACCAGCTGGCTCAGGCCCTTCGGCGCGACGCCCGGGTGGGTCTTCTCGAATTCGCGGATCGCCTTCTCGAGCAGCACGTGGCACGCAATCGCGGTGAGCGGCGTCTTCTCCGACGGCTTCCACACGACCGAATCGCCGCACACGAACGCGAGCGCCGCATTCCAGGCCCACACCGCGACCGGGAAGTTGAACGCCGAGATCACGCCGCACACGCCGATCGGGTGCCACGTCTCCATCATCCGGTGACCCGGGCGCTCGGACGCGATCGTCAGGCCGTAAAGCTGGCGCGACAGGCCGACCGCGAAGTCGCAGATGTCGATCATTTCCTGAACTTCGCCGAGCCCTTCCGACGTGATCTTGCCGGCTTCGAGCGTGACGAGGCGGCCGAGTTCGGCCTTGTGCTCGCGCAGCACGTTGCCGAACACGCGCACGAGCTCGCCGCGCACCGGCGCCGGCACCGTGCGCCACTTGAGGAATGCGTCGTGCGCGGCGTCGATCTTGAGCTCGGCGTCGGCGGGCGAGTCAACCGCCAGCGTCGCGAGCGTCGCGCCGTCGAGCGGCGAACGCGCGGTCAGCGCATTGCCTTTCCACTGGGCGAGATCGATGTCGAGCGCAGCAAGAATGTCGTTGAATTGCATCACTTCCTCTTCAGGGACAGATTGATCGGTGCGGCGGCAACGCCGCCCGCGTGATTCGATTGGAGCGCGTTCGCGCGCCCGGTGCAAGCGGATGTGCAGCTCGGCAGGCCCGGTGCGCCGCGTGGCGCATCGCGCGGCGCCGCCACCGGAAACCCGGCCGGACGGCACGCCCCGGCCTCGCGAGGCACGATCCATGAGACACATTGTCGGTGGCCACAAGTCGGGCCGCTATTGATATTAACTCACGACTTCATTCCCAAAACGCAACACCCGGGCAGGACGAGACCGCTTGATTCGGTACGGTCATGGGACATGTCCGGGGCCGGTGGCCGGGCCGCCGGGCCGCCGGGCCGCCGGGCCGCCGGGCCGGTTTCGATGCGCGACAAGTTGATGACAAAGTTGCATCACCCTGTGCGGAAATATCGTTTGCCGCGCATGCGGCCGGCACATACGATCGGTGCGGCGTCGAGGTGCACCGCACCCGGCGCCCCGACGCGCCGCCGATCAGCGGCCGGACGACAGACGAAGGCGACACGCGTCGCGGCCCGGTGCACCGGTCGTTCCGGTCGATCCGGATCAAGCCCGCGCAGCAGTGCCGCTGCCCGCCGTGGCGGCCGGCGACGCGTCACGCTTCGCAGCCAAAAAAACAATCCTGGAGACAGCGCCCAGCACCCGCCATGCATTCAGATGCCCGCCCCGACTCGCCCCGTCCGTCCGGCTCGCCGCCCGCGAAGCCGTCCCTCCACCGCGCACTGCAGGCGCGCCATCTGCGGATGATCGCGATCGGCGGCTCGATCGGCACGGGCCTGTTCGTCGCGTCCGGCGCGTCGATCTCGCAAGCCGGCCCCGGTGGCGCGATGCTCGCGTACATGCTGATCGGCCTGATGGTCTACTTCCTGATGACGAGCCTCGGCGAAATGGCCGCGTTCATGCCGGTGTCGGGCTCGTTCGCGACCTACGGCGCGAAATTCGTCGACGAGGGCTTCGGCTTCGCGCTCGGCTGGAACTACTGGTACAGCTGGGCCGTGACGCTCGCGGTCGAACTCGTCGCCGCGCAGCTCGTGATGCACTACTGGTTTCCGCACGTGCCAGGCGTCTGGTGGAGCGCGATCTTCCTCGCGCTGATCTTCGCGCTCAACGCGCTGTCGGTGCGCGGCTTCGGCGAAGCCGAATACTGGTTCGCGCTGATCAAGGTGCTGACGGTGCTCGCGTTCGTTGGCGTCGGCCTGCTGATGATCTTCGGGATCATGCAAGGCGGCCCGAGCGCGGGCTGGGGCAACTTCACGATCGGCGACGCGCCCTTCGTGGGCGGTTGGGCAACGATGCTCGGCGTCGCGATGATCGCGGGCTTCTCGTTCCAGGGCACCGAAATGATCGGCGTCGCGGCCGGCGAATCGGAGAACCCGCGCACGACGATCCCGCGCGCGGTCAGCCAGATCTTCTGGCGCATCCTGCTGTTCTACGTGTTCGCGATCTTCGTGATCGGCGTGCTGATTCCGTACACCGACCCGAGCCTGCTGAAGAGCGACGTCACCGACGTGGGCGTGAGCCCGTTTACGCTCGTGTTCCGCCACGCGGGCCTCGCGTTCGCGGCCGGCGTGATGAACGCGGTGATCCTGACGGCCGTGCTGTCGGCCGGCAACTCGGGCATGTACGCGTCGACGCGGATGCTCTATAACCTCTCGGTCGAAGGCCGCGCGCCGAAGCTGTTCGCGAAGCTGTCGCCGGGCGGCGTGCCGCGCAACGCGCTGTACGCGACGACCGCCGTCGGCGCGCTGTGTTTCTTTACGTCGCTGTACGGCGACAAGACGGTGTACCTGTGGCTGCTGAACACGTCGGGCATGGCCGGGTTCATCACCTGGCTCGGCATCGCGGTCAGCCACTACCGGTTCCGCAAGGGCTTCCTCAAGCAGGGCTATCGGCTCGACCAGCTGCCATACCGGTCGAAGTGGTTTCCGTTCGGCCCGCTGTTCGCATTCGCGTTGTGCGCGGTCGTCGCACTCGGCCAGGACTACCAGGCGTTCCTCGCCGACAGGATCGACTGGGCCGGCATCGCCGCGACCTACATCGGCCTGCCGTTCTTCCTCGCGATCTGGCTCGGCTACGCGCTGGTGCGCAAATGCCGGCTCGTCCGCTACGAGGACATGGAGATCGCGCCGTGGATCGAGCGCAACGCGACGCCCGAAGCGACGGTAAAGGCCAGTACCGGCTATCCGGCCTACGTTGCCGCCCCGCCGAACCCGACGCCGGGCGCCTGACGCCCGGTCGTGCAACGGCCGCCGCCCGACCGCCGCGGCCGCTGCACTGAAGAACCCATTCGACGCGACGCGCGCGTTCAGGCAAGATCGACGCGCGCCGTCCGTTTTTCCGTCGTGACGAATCACCGAAAACGCATGCAGAACTTCTACGAAGCCACCGTTACCCGCCAGCCCTACCCGCAACTGACCGGCACCATCGACACGCAGGTCTGCATCGTCGGCGGCGGCCTCGCCGGCCTGTGCACGGCGCTCGGCCTCGTCGAGCGCGGCGTGCAGGACGTCGTCGTGCTCGACGGAGAGCGGGTCGGCTTCGGCGCATCGGGCCGCAACGGCGGCTTCGTGTTCGGCGGCTACAGCCTCGACAACGCGGACCTGCTGCGCACGCTCGGCCGCGACGAAGGCCGCCGCCTGTACCGGCTCACCGTCGATGCGGTCGACCTGATCCGCGCGCGGATCGCCCGCTATGGGATCGACTGCGACATCGTCGACGAGGGCGTGATGCTCGCGAACTGGTTCGACGATCCATCGCGGCTCGACGGCGTGCGCACGCTGATGAAGCAGGAATTCAACGTCGACTGGGAACCCGTTTCGACGGACGCGCTGCGCGCGCGGCTGAAGACACAGCGCTATTACGGCGGCCTGTTCGAGCCGAACGCGTTTCACTTCCATCCGCTCAAGTACGTGCTCGGCGTCGCGGCGGCCGCATCGCGCGGCGGCGCGCGCGTGTACGAACGCTCGGCCGCGCTCGGCATCGCGCGCGAAGGCGCCGGCTACGTCGTGCGCACGGCGCAGGGCACGGTGCGCGCGAAGGACGTCGTGTTCGCCGGCGGCGGCTATGCACGCGGCGTGTCGCCGCGCATCGAACGCGCGGTGCTGCCGATCGCGACCTACGTGATCGCGACCGAACCGCTCGGCACGCGCCTGCCCGACGCGATCGACGCGCCGTACGCGATCTACGATACGCGTTTCGCGTTCGACTACTACCGCCCGCTGAAGGACACGCGCATTCTGTGGGGCGGCCGGATCTCCGTGCTCGACCGCGGCCCCGACGCGATCGCGCGGCTGCTGCGACGCGACCTTTTGCGCGTGTATCCGCAGCTCGAAGGCGTGAAGGTCGAATACGCCTGGGGCGGGCTGATGAGCTACGCGCGGCACAAGATGCCACAGATCGGCCGCGACGCGGACGGCGTGTGGCACGCGATCGCATTCGGCGGTCACGGGATGGCGCCCACCACCGTCGCCGGCGAAGCGCTCGCCGCCGCGCTGGCCGGGGAGCGGCCCGTGCCGGAGGGCTTCGCCGCGTTCGGGCTCACGCGCACGTTCGGGCTCGCGGGACTCGCCGCCGCGCAGCTCACGTACACCGCGTACCAGGCCCGCGACGCGCTCGCGTCGTGCCGGCGCTGAGCGGCGGCAGCAGCCGAAACCGCACGGCCGATTAGAACGAAAGGTCGGCCGGGCCGGCATTTCCCGCATGCTAGAATGGATTTTTCATGCCGCCGCGAACCCACAACAAAGTCACATGAAAGCTGGAAGCAAGGCCGCCACGTCCGAAAGCCGCGCACTTGCGACCGATGCGCGGCGCAAATACGATCCCGAGCAAACCAAGCGCAACATCCTCGACGTCGCCACGCAGGAGTTTTCCGCGATGGGCCTCGCCGGTGCGCGCGTCGACGCGATCGCCGAGCGTACGAACACGACGAAGCGGATGCTGTACTACTACTTCGAAAGCAAGGAAGGCCTGTACGAGGCCGTGCTGGAGAAGGTGTACGGCGACATCCGCGCACTCGAGCAGGAACTGCACGTCGGCGACATGGAGCCGCGCGAAGGCATGCGCCGGCTCGTCGAATTCACGTTCGACTATCACGACAAGCACCGCGACTTCGTCCGCCTCGTGTCGATCGAGAACATCCACGGCGCGAAGTATCTCGAACAGCTGAAGTCGTTCAAGAACCGCAACGTCAGCATCATCAAGACGCTCGAGGAACTGCTCGAGCGCGGTGCGGCGAGCGGTGCCTTCCGCAAGGACATCGACGCGTTCGACCTGCATCTGCTGATCAGCTCGTTCTGCTTCCACCGCGTGTCGAACCGTTATACGTTCGGCGCCGCGTTCGGCCGCGATCCGTCGGCGCCGCGGCTGCGCGCGCGACATCGCGAGACGATCACCGACTCCGTGCTGCGCTACGTCGCCGCATAGGCGCACCGCGCGATTCCGCCCGAAGGCTGGCCGGCGAGCATTCCACTCGCCGCCCGGCACACCTCCCGAACCTCGCCGCGCCGCCTGCAACCGGCACGAGCCGAACGCACGCCGCGCGCTGCTTCATGCCGCCTCACGCCGCGCGTGCGTCGCGGGCGAGTCCGTCGGCACGGTCGACGCCAGCGCGATCCGCGCCTTCTCTTCCGGGCTTCCCGCCACGTAATATTTCTTCGCCCAGCTCGAATCCGGTGCGAGCGCGAGCTGCCGCTGCGCACCGGCGCCATGCCGTTTCGTTTCGATCGACAGCGCCCGCGCGCGGTAGTGCTCGTAGAGCCGCAGGAATTCCGCGAGATAGATCGCCGCGATCCGCGTGTCGCGAATCTCGAGCAGGTTCTCGTCGTTGTACTGCTCGGAGTTGCGGCTCATGTTCGCCGAGCCCGTATAGACGATCGGGTTCGCGCCTTCCGCATCGATCACGATGAACTTGTGGTGGATCACGACCGGCGGGTACGCTGGCGCCGGCTCGCCCGGAAAGAGGCGCAGCTCCGGTTCGAAACCCTGCGGCACCGTTGCCGGCGAAAAATAGGCGGCATCGATCACGTCGCGCCGATCGCGCTGGCGATGGTAAAGCTCGAGGTTCGCGAGCGTCGCCGCATCGAGCGACTGCCCGTCGTGCTGCGCGGCATCAGCCTTCGTCGCGCTACCAACGTTGATGCGGTTCACCAGGCCGAACATCATCAGGCCGCGGTCGCCGGCTGCAAAGCATGCGTCGCGCAGCGCAGCGTCAGTCGGCATGAACAGGCAGAACGACACCGAATGCTTCGCGGCCGCGATCGCGGCGACGATCGTATCGATCTCGGTGCGCTGCCCCGCCGGCTCCGGCGAAAACGCGACGCGCACTTGCGCGCTGCCGATCGTCATCGGCGCCGACCAGCCCGCCGACAATTTCGCCGTCTCCGCGATCGGCGGATTCGCAGCCAGCGCGTGCGCACGCGCGTTGTACAGCGCCGCGAGCGCCGGCGAATCGAATGCGTGCAGCACGTTCGCCTGCTCCGTCAGCCCTTCGGTCGTGAAGTTCGCGGAACCGGTCAGCACGCGCGTGGGCGTCACCGCGGTTGTCGCATTCGCCGGTGCGTCGGTCACGATGAACTTGTCGTGCATGATGTGCGTCCGGTCGCGCGGCGCGAGCGTCGCGAGGCCCTGCAGCGCGTCGACGGCCGGCTGGTTCGGCGACGGCAGCGGCGGCTTCCCCTTGCGCGCGGTCTCGTGCGCGTCGTAGACGATCGCGAGCGACGCTTCGCCATGTTGCCGTCCGAACGCCTCGAATGCGGGCAGCGCCCACAGCGTGTCCGTCAGATGGTAGACGGCCGACACCGCGCGCGACGCGGGGTCGAGCATCGCCGCGAACACCTGTTCCATGTCGTTCGCGAGCCACGTGCGCAGCTTCAGTGCCTGGTCCGCGCTCGGCGCAGCATCCGGCGCGAGACCCAGTGCCGCGACCTGCTTCGCGAACGCCTGCGAGCTGACGACCGCACGGTTGAACCACGTACCGACACCATCCACGACGTGAGCGGGCAACACGACCTCGCACACGCCGGCCTCCGCATCGAGCACCTGCAGGTGCTCCGGCGTGCCGACGACCGGATAGACGTCATAGCGGAATGACGCATCGCGGTCCTGCGGATCGATGCGCGCGTCCCACCACATGAATTTCTGGATCGGCGCCTGGTCGGTCGGTGCGTCGCCCTGCGTGTCGGCGGCCGGGCCGTCGAACGTGAGCCGGTTCGGCAGCCAGCTGTTCGGCGCCCGCGTCTTGCCGTCGGCCGCCCAGAAACCGGGCGTGCGCCGGATCGCGAAGCCGAGGAAGTCGGTGCGCGACGCCGCGTCGGGCCAGTCGAAGGCCAGCAGGACCAGGGTCGGAGAAAGATAGCTGCGTACGCTGACGGTCATTCGTTGCTCCTGCCGGGCGGCCCGGTCGAGATGAATGAGTCAGTGTTGACGGTGGTTCTTCCCGTGCGATGACGGTTCGATGAACCTTGTATGTCGGACGCGCGTCAATCGCACACGAGCAGCTCGATGCCGCGTGCGGTCAGCGCGCGGCGCACGGCCTTGTCCGGCGCGCGCTCGGTGACGAGGTAGCGCGCGGCCGACGTGCCGTTGATCCGCACCGGCGTCACGCGGCCGAACTTCGAATGGTCGGCAACGATGATCGCCGTGCCGGCGGCCGCGATCATCCGGCTGCGCACTTCGGCCGCGAGCCGCGAGTAGTCGGTGCAGTCGCCGTCGGCCGTGATGCCGCCCGCGCCGACGAACGCGAAATCGACATGGTATTGCGCGAGTTGCTGGATCGTATCGAGCCCGAACGTCGCGTCCTCGTCGTCGGACAGTTCGCCGCCGAGCAGCGTCACGCGATTGCCGTTGCGCCGCGCGAACACGAACGCCGTGCGCCAGTCGTTCGTGTAGATCGACAGCCGGTGCCGGTCGGCCAGCGCGAGCGCGACCGCGTGCGGCGTGCTGCCCGAGTCGATCAGCACCGATGCGTCGTCGGGCACGAATTCGGCCGCGCGTCGCCCGATCGTGCGCTTCGCTTCGGCGTTCGCCGCTTCACGCTCGGACAGGCTCGGCTCGCGGCGGTCCGCTGCCAGCGCGCCGCCATGCGTCATCACGAGCAGGCCGCGCGCCGCGAGCGCATTCAGGTCGCGCCGGATCGTCTCGCGCGACACGTCGAGCGAGCGCACGAGTTCGGCTACCGACAGCGCGCCCGATCGTCCGAGCTCCGACAGAATGTATTGATGACGTTGTTCCGCCAGCATCGCAATGCGCCCGAGGCGACTGGTAATGGGTAAGCCGAGCATTGTATTACGGCCGCTTGACCGCCATTTGACGGCGGTGCGGCTGGCGGTCGTCGCGTTTCACGAAAGCGAAATTCTGTATTGCCCGATGCGCGCGAATCGGCACGGCAAGCGGTTGCTACACTTTGCGTTTCGCCGAACGACAAACCATAAAGGGGCTTGGGGAATGTATCGCAAAGGCAGTGTGCTCGAAATCCAGTTTTCGCCAGAACGACTCAACGACGGAGCGGGCGATCCATACTGGATCGACCTGACGCTCGACGAGGCGCGCCGGCTTTACGAACAGCTCGCTGCGCGCTTCGCGACCGACGCGCGCGCGAACCAGCCGCTCGACACGTTCTCGCTCGACTGACCGCCCGTCCTTTCCGCGCGCCACGGCGCGCTTTCATGCCGCAGCACCTTCATCTGGCCGGCCGGTAACGGAATGGCCGGCGCGCCGCCGCGCTCGCGGCACGTCACGCCCACGGCCAACGCGCCGCGCATGGCAACCGCATGCAGCGCGCACGCGCCACGAGCAAGTGCAGAATCCGACAAGACGGCGGCATCGGCTCGACCGATACTGGCCAACTTCACGATTCGTCCGGCCGTATCGCGGCCCGCCACGCATGTTTACCTCGCTCGTCGCCGCGGCGTTCGTCGCGCTGTGGTCCACCGGCTTCATCGTCGCACGGGCAATCAAGCCCTACGCCGATCCGAACCTGTTCCTGCTCGCACGTTTCGCCGGCACGGCCGTGCTGTTCGGCGCGGTGGCGCTCGCCGCGCGCGCGCCGTGGCCGGCCCGCCGCGAATGGCCGCGCCACCTGATCGCGGGCGCGCTGCTGCAAGGCGTCTATCTCGGCGCCAGCTACTGGGCCGTCGCGCAGGGACTGAATGCGGGCGTGATGGCGTTGCTCGGCGCACTGCAGCCGCTCGCCACCGCCGTGCTCGCAGTGCCGCTGTTCAATGAGCGCCTGCCCGCGCGCGGCTGGCTCGGGATGGCGCTCGGGCTCGCCGGCGTCGCGCTCGTGCTCGCGCCAAAGGTCGCGGGCGGCGTCGCGCCGCCACCGGGCGCCGCGCCCGCGTGGTTCGTCGTGGCCGTGTCGATCCTGTCGGTCGGCTCGATCACCGCCGGCTCGCTGTATCAGAAGGGCAAGCTCGCGCAGAACGACCTGCGCACGGCCGTCGCCGTGCAGAACCTCGGCGCGGCGATCGTCGCGGCCGTCTTCGTCGCGCTGCTGCACGAAACGCGCTGGATCGGCGCGCCGGCGCTGTGGATATCGCTCGTGTGGGGCGTCGTGTTCCTGTCCGGCGGCGCGGTCACGATGCTGATGTGGATGCTGCGGCGCGGCAACGCCGCGCGCGCGACGTCGTTGCTGTTCCTCGCGCCGCCGCTCGCCGCCCTGCAGGGCTATCTGCTGTTTGGCGAAACGCTCGCGGCCGTCCAGCTCGCCGGCTTCGGGCTCGCGCTGGCGGGCGTCGTGCTCGCGCGGCGCTGACGCGGGCGAGTGAGCGAAAGCAGGAAGCGTCCGTCACCGCGCCCCTTCCATGCATCGAAACGAAGCATCCGCGTGCACGCCGGAGTCGACGCGCCCCGCGCGCTGCCCCATGACGATGCAGCGCGTCTCGCCAATGCAACGCGCGGTCGCCGGATCGCATGCCCGGCGCGGCGCCGGGCCGCGATTGCGCTTATGATGGGCGCCTTGCATTTCGTTCCGGAACCACACTCCATGACATCCGCCGATTACGCCAGCCGCCAACGCGCGATCATCGCCGAACTGAACGTCACCCCGCACTTCGACGTCGATGCCGAGATCGCCCGGCGCGTCGACTTCCTCGCGCAGTACCTTCGTTCGACCGGCCTGCGGACCTACGTGCTCGGCATCAGCGGCGGCGTCGATTCCTCGACGGCCGGACGGCTCGCGCAGCTGGCGGTCGAACGGCTGCGCGCCGACGGCTACGACGCCCGCTTCATCGCGATGCGCTTGCCGAACGGCGTGCAGAACGACGAAGCCGATGCACAGCGCGCGCTCGCGTTCGTGCGCGCGGACGAGACGTTCACGGTCGACGTGAAGCCGGCCGCCGACGCGATGCTCGCATCGCTCGTCGCCTCCGGCCATGCGTTCGAAAACCCGGCACAGCAGGACTTCGTGCACGGCAACATCAAGGCACGCGAGCGCATGATCGCGCAGTACGCGGTCGCCGGCGCGCGGCGCGGCATCGTGATCGGCACCGACCACGCGGCCGAATCGCTGATGGGTTTCTTCACGAAATTCGGCGATGGCGGCGCGGACGTGCTGCCGCTCGCCGGCCTGAGCAAGCGCCGCGTGCGTGCGGTCGCCCGCGCGCTTGGCGGTGACGAACTGATCGTGATGAAGGTGCCGACGGCCGACCTCGAGGAACTGCGTCCGCTGCGCCCCGACGAGCACGCGTATGGCGTCACCTACGACGAGATCGACGATTTCCTCGAAGGCAAGCCCGTGGCCGACAGTGTGTACGAAACGGTGCTGCGCTTCTACGACGGCTCGCGCCACAAGCGCGCGCTGCCGTACACGCCGTTCGACTGGCCGGCCGCGTAAGCCGGCGCCGTCGCCGCAACACCATGCCGCGCCGCGCGGAACCCGGCGGTTACGCGCGGCACGTGCACGACGGGCAACGCTACGCGTGCCCGCCCGTCTTCTTCGCTTGCAGTGCGCGAATCCGCATCCGCGCGCCCGAATCGCTGACCGTCGCGTCGTACATCGTCGCGAGATCGCGTTTGAGCGCGGTGCGCGAACCGCCGTCGAGATACACCATGTGCCCCGACGGATAAAAGCGCGCGGACAGGTTTTGCCGCACTTTCTGATCCTCGAGCGGCATCTGCTGCAGGTCGATCACGGTCTGGTAGAACGGCGTGACGAAATCGTAGAGGCCGTTCGCCGACAGCACCTTCAGGTCGACGTTCAGCGCCATCACCGCGGCGAGATCGCCGGCCGTATAGAGGATCACGTTCCCCTTCGCATCGATGCCCTGCTGCGCGCCGGTCGGATCGATATGGCTGAAGTCCCAGTTCTGGAATGCCTGGTCGTTCAGGTCCGTGAACGCGGAATTCGACGTGAACTTCAACTGCTCGTTCAGGTAGCTGTTCCACATCGCCGTGTAGACCCCCGTCACGGCCGTCATCGTCGGGTCGTTGCCGCCCGAGTTCGGATCGATCTTGCCGGCGATGCCCGACGAGATCCCGGTCACGCGGCCGTCGTACGAACCGAGCGCGAGCCCCTGCGCGTGCAGCAGCGTCGTCAGGAACAACGAATTGCCACGCGCGTCGTAGCCCGCGATGTCGAGCCCCCAGGTCTGCAGCGTCGCGGTGTCGATGCCCGTGTAGTCCGACAGCTTCCGCACGGCGGCCGGATCGGCATGCGGCACGTTGCGCAGTGCGCTCAGGTAGTCGGTACGCGCGAACTGCGCGACTTCCTCGACGAACGTGCCGAGATCGGTCGGCGCGGGCGTGACGCCGAGCTTCTTGTGATACCACGCGTCGGCAGCCGCGGTCGGCAGCGCGCCGACCGGGTTGCCGGCCTGCCGGTAGTCGAGGATCGACGACTGCAGCGTGATGCCGTTCAGGTCGACGCCGTCCTCGTGCAGCTTGTACGCGAGCACGCAGCTGCGCGCGGTGCCGTACGACTCGCCGAACAGGTATTTCGGCGAATTCCAGCGGTTGTTCTTCGTCAGATAGCGCTTGATGAACTGCTTCAGCGAATTCGCGTCCTGGTCGACGCCCCAGAAGTTGCGGTTCTTGTTCGGCGCGACGGCCGCCGAATAGCCGGTGCCGACGGGGTTGATGAACACCAGGTCGCTGTGGTCGATCATGCTGTCCGGATTGTCTTCCATCTGGTACGGAGCAGGCGGCGTGAACCCCGGCATCGAGGTCTTGATGCGCTTCGGCGCGAACGAGCCGAGCAGCACGAACACCGACGACGACCCGGGACCGCCGTTGTAGAAGAACGTGACGGGCCGCGTTTCCTCCTTCGCGCCGTCGGCCGTGAACGCGACGTAGAAGATCTTCGCGGCCGGCTGCGAACTGCTCGGATCGACCGTCACGAGATGGCCGGCTGTCGCCGTGTACGCGAGGCGCTTGCCGTCGATCAGGATCGTGTGGTGCGTGATCGCAGCCGCTTCGGTCGTGTCGGTGACCGAGTCGTCGGGGCCATTGCCGTACGCGACCGGATCGAAGAACGGCTGGTCGCGGCCGTGGCTCAGCGCGACCGGATTGATGGTCGGCGGCACGCCATGCGAATTGTGGTCGCCGTGATGCAGCGGATACACGCCGCCGGAGGATGCGGAATCGATGCCCATCGTGCTGCTCCTGGAGGTGAGAAAAAGGCGCGGGCCGGAAGCCCGCGCCATACGAAAAGCCGTGTACCGCAGCCGTCAGCTCGACGGCTTGCGCGTCAGGATCGCCGCGAGCTGCGCGCCGTTCGGGCTGCCGAGGCCCGTGCAGGCATCCCAGCCCTGCGCGGCCGCATACGCGCCGTTCGAGCCGTGCGTGACGTCGCGCAGCGCACCCGGGTTCTTGTACAGCACCGGGTTGACCCAGCCGACGGCCGCACCGCCCGCCGCATTGATCCGTGCGATCAGCGCGGCCCACAGTGGCGCGACCGCGCTCGTGCCGCCCATCACCGTGGCCGTGCCCGCGATCGACACTTCGTAGCCCGTCTGCGGCGACGCATCGCCGGCGACGTCCGGCACGCCGCGCTTCGCGAGCGGTGTGCTGCTGCCATCGGCGCGCGTGACGGTCAGCCCCTGCTGCCACGCCGGCAGGTCGAACAGCGTGCTGACACCGCCCCCGCCCGCGCCGCCGCCGGCCGCCTCGTCGTTCCACGTGACCTCGCTGCGAATGCCCTGCCCCGGCAATGCATCGAGCTGCGTGCCGCCGCAGCCGAGCACATACGGGCTCGATGCGGGGAAGTCGACGTGATCGGCGCCGTCCTGCAGCCCGTCGCCCGAGCCGCTGTCACCGGATGCCGCGCACACCGTGATGCCCTGCGCGGCCGCTGCCTGCAGCACGCGGTTGAACGCCTGCGCGGATTGCGCCTGCCAGATCGCCTCCGGGCCGCCCCAGCTGATCGAGATCACCGACGGTTTGTTGGTCCTGTCGCTGACGGCCGCGTTGACGGCCTGGACGAAGCCCGCGTCGCTGTTCGGCGCGAAGTAGACGGCGATCTTCGCGGCCGGCGCGATTGCGCCGGCAATCTCGATGTCGAGGGCGACTTCGCCGTCCGGGCCGCTCGGGTCGCCGGTCGGTGTGTTGCGGCCGGTGCCGACTTTCACGTCGACGAGCGTCGGCGGCGTCTTGATGCCGAGCCCGTGGAAATACTGCTGGATGTCGGCCGCGCGGTAGCCACCGCCGAGCTCGATGATCGCGATGCACTGCCCGGCACCGTCGCCGGCCGGGAAGCCGTACAGCGACGCCAGCTGGATCGGGGTGAACGTGACGCCCGCCGCGCCGCCGCGTGCGGGCTTGAACGGCGGTCGCAGCCGGAAGTGCGGCCGCGCCTGGGGGCGGCTGTCGAGGCCGAGCACGGCCGTGACGACATCGCCGAGATCGTCGGGCAGCGCGATCGGGCCGGAGCGGCCGCGATACTGGCCGATCGACTGATGCTCGAAGCGCTCGAGCTTGACGCTGAACGCGGCTTCGAACTGCTGGATCGTGCCGGACAGGACGACGACGCTTTCGACGGGATCGACGCGATCGACCGTCAGCTGGTGGTGACGCGCGAAGTCCTCGGCCTTGCGAATGTCGTCGGGATTGGCGGAAAAGCGTTGCGCGAAGGTTTCGCGCGACACCGGTTTCGCTTGCGCGTCACCGGCGGCGAGCTGGTGGACCAACGTATCGAGTTGCCCTTCTTCCTGCCGCCGCAACATGATCGTGACGTGGATGCGTTCTGCCGGATCGCACGGGCCGAGGCACTTGGACTCGGCGACGATTCGGGGTTCACGGTCGGCGTGAAGATGCCTTGCCATGTTCAGACCCTCCTTGGTACCGCGTTGCACGGAACAGCCAGGAAATCGGACATGGCCGGCGGAAGTCGGTTCCGTTCGGTCAGTCGGTTCGCGAATGCGCGAAGTTGAAGGGAGTTTAGATCAGTCAGACGATTTGCGCGCACGCCCTTCTGCGGCGGGGCATGGCCACGAAGGCCGGCATTGCACGCGGCCTCTGTCGATCGTCACATCGCTGCCGAGCGGCAGCGATGTGACGATGCGGCTCAATCCATCGACAGCCGCAGCGCGAACCCGATGAGCGCAGCGGAAAACGTCCAGCGCTGGACCGTCTGCGCGAGCGGATGCGCGCGCATCCACGCCGCGATGCGCGACGCGCCGAGCACGCATGCGAGGTCGAAGCACACGCCGGCCGCGACCAGCAGCGCGCCGAGCTCGAACATCTGCCACACGACGGGCCCGGCCTCGGGGCGCACGAACTGCGGTAGCAGCACCGAGCAGAACAGCAGCGCCTTCGGATTCAGCAGGTTCGTCAGCAGCCCCTTGAAGAACGACTGCCGCAGTTCGCCCGGGGCCGCCTCGTCGCCGTCGCCGAGTGTGAACACCGGGGAGCGGAACACCTGGATCGCGACGTACGCGAGATAAAGCGCGCCGCCGTAACGGATCGCCTCGTACAGCCACGGCGCGCTGCGGATCAGCGCCGCGACGCCGCACGCGGAGAGCGTCACGTGCGCGGTGCGCGACAGCGAAAGGCCGGCCGCCGCCGCCATGCCCGGGCGCACGCCGCGGCCGATGCTGGTCTGCAGCACGAGCGCCATGTCGGGCCCGGGCACCGCGTAGATGGCCGCCAGCGCGGCGAGATAAATCAACAGCAAATGCGTGGAAATCATGGTCTGCCCCCGTCCTTCAATGACGATATGTTGCCGCTGAAGGTAGAGGGATTACTGGCCATCTTTGGCTCAGAATTGGCGATCCATAGCGGAATCCGCCACAATCACGGAATCCAGACAAGGATTCCGCCAACATGACCGAACTCGACAAAACCGATCGCGCGATTCTCGCTGCGGTGCAGCGCGACGGCCGCCTGCCGATCGCGCGTCTCGCCGATTCCGTCGGCCTGTCCGAAACGCCGTGCGCGCGGCGCCTGAAACGTCTCGAAAACGACGGCTACATCGAGCGCTACCGCGCGCAGTTGTCACGCCAGGCGCTCGGCTTCGGCGTCGTCGCGTTCGTGCTGGTTCGGTTCGCGACGCACGATCGCAAGGTCGCCGACCGGTTCGAACGGGAAGTGCTCGGCATCGAGCGGATCCTCGCGTGCCACAACGTCGCGGGCACGGCCGACTACCTGCTGCAAGTGGTCGCGCGCGATCTCGACGACTACGGCACGTTCCTGCGCGACTCGCTGCGGATGCTGCCTGGCGTCACGTCGATCGAATCGGCGCTGTCGTTGCGGGAGGTGAAACACGACGCGGGGTTGCCGGTGCCGTGATGCAGACAGCGGCTCGCTCCGGCGTGACACTCGTCCACATTGCCGGCGTTGTCCGACCTCGCGCTGCCTCACGCGGCCTCACACGACGTCGGGCGACTGGTGCGCGCGCTCGAGATCCTCGAGGAACGCCTCGACGAGCGGATCGCCGCGCCCGTCGCGCGCCACGACCATGTGGAACGTGACCTCGTAATGCAGCCGATCCGGGTTGAGCGGCGCGAGGAGCCCCTGCGCGACATACGGCGCCGCGAAGTGCTGCGGCAGGTAGCCGAGGTGATGGCCTGACAGGATCAGCAGCGCGACCGCCTCCATGTTGTCTGCGGTCGCGCTCACGCGATCGGGCGTCGTCGACATCTGCGCCTCCGGCAGCGGATACGAGCGCCAGGCCCATTCGAATCCCGCGACGTCGGCCGGCGTCAGCGCGCCAGCGCGTTCGAACAGCGGATGGCCGCGACCGCAGTACGCGACCTGCCGCTCGATGAACAGCGGCGTGTAGTGCAGCGTCGGCACGCGATGCCAGAAGTAGCCAACCGCGATCTGGATCTCGCCGTTCAGCAGTTTCTCCTCGAGATCGCCCGGCGCACGCACCGAGATCGAGAAGCGCACGGCCTCGTCGCGTGTGCGGAACGCGGCGATCGCCTCCGCGATCCGCGCGTTCTGGCTGACCGGCGTATGGCCGATCAGGCCGATACTCAGCGTACCGACCAGCTGGCGGTCCATGTGCCGCGCGGCCATCCCGAATTCGTCGAGCGCGGCGAGCAGCTTGCGGCTCATCGCGTGGAACCGCTCGCCCTTCGGCGTGAGCCGAAAGCCGCTGCGGCCGCGCTCGCAGAGCCGGTAGCCGAGCCGCGTCTCGAGCGACGACAGTTGCGCGCTGATCGTCGACTGGCCGACGTTCAGCATCGCCTGCGCGGCCGACACGCCGCCCGCGTCCGTGACCGCGAGAAACACGCGGATCAACCGCAGATCGAGGGTCGACAGATTCCCCAGCACGCTATTCCCCTTCCATACATCGATGAAAATCGATGTTTACGTCGATATCTTCGCATTCTTCTTTCCCGCCGGACGCGTAAAACTATGCGCCAAGCCGCGTCGAATGATACGGCAACCCCACATCGGAAGAGACAAGCCCATGAACGACCACACCCATTTCCAGCCGCTCGGCGGCAATGAAATGCCGCGCAGCGGCGGCATCGCGACGATGATGCGCCTGCCGCACGTGACGAGCGCTGCCGGCCTCGACGCGTGTTTCGTCGGCGTGCCGTTCGACCTCGGCACCTCCAATCGCACCGGCGCACGCTTCGGCCCGCGCCAGATCCGCACGGAATCCGTGCTGCTGCGCCCTTACAACATGGCCACGCGCGCCGCGCCGTTCGATTCGCTGCAGATCGCCGACATCGGCGACGTCGCGATCAACCCGTACAACCTGCACGATTCCATCGCGCGCATCGAGACCGCGTACGACGCGATTCTCGCGCACGACTGCAAGCCGATCACGCTCGGCGGCGACCACACGATCGCGCTGCCGATCCTGCGCGCGATCCACCGCAAGCACGGCAAGGTTGCATTGATCCACGTCGATGCACACGCCGACGTGAACGATACGATGACGGGCGAAAAGATCGCGCACGGCACGCCGTTCCGCCGCGCGGTCGAGGAAGGCCTGCTGCATGGCGACAAGGTCACGCAGATCGGCCTGCGCGGCACCGGCTACGCCGCCGAGGATTTCGACTGGTGCCGCGAGCAGGGCTTCCGCGTGGTCCAGGCCGAGGAGTGCTGGAACAAGTCACTCGCGCCGCTGATGGAAGAAGTGCGCGCGCGCATCGGCGACACGCCCGTCTACATCACCTTCGACATCGACGGCATCGACCCGGCCTACGCACCGGGCACCGGCACGCCGGAAATCGCCGGCCTCACGGTGCCGCAGGCGCTCGAGATCATCCGCGGCGCGAAGGGGCTGAATATCGTCGGTTGTGATCTCGTCGAAGTCGCGCCGCCGTACGACCCATTCGGCACCACCGCCCTGCTCGGCGCGAACCTCGCCTACGAGTTGCTGTGCGTGCTGCCCGGCGTCGCGTACCGCGACTGATCCCGGCGCACAACCTATTCAAAATCAGAGGATTCCAGAGGAGCACATAACAGATGGGGACTGCCATCAAGCAACCGAAGCGGGCTGCGCTCGCTTCGTTCGTCGGCACCACGATCGAATGGTACGACTTCTATAGCTACGCGACCGCCGCCGCCATCGTGTTCGGGCCGCTGTTCTTTCCCGGCGAAAGCCGTTTCGTCAGCCTGCTCGCGTCGTTCGGCTCGTTCGCGGTCGGCTTCTTCGCGCGGCCGCTCGGCGGCGTGATGTTCGGCTATCTCGGAGACCGCTTCGGCCGCAAGCGCTCGCTGCTCGCGACGCTGATGCTGATGGCCGTATCGACGGTCGCGATCGGCCTGCTGCCGACCCATGCGCAAGCCGGCGTGATCGCACCGATCCTGCTGGTTCTGATGCGCGTGCTGCAAGGTATCGCGGTCGGCGGCGAATGGGGCGGCGCGGTGCTGCTCGCCGGCGAGCATGCGCCCGAAGGCAAGCGCACGTTCTTCGCGTCGTTCGCGCAGCTCGGCAGCGCGAGCGGCCTGATCCTGTCGATGCTCGCGTTCGGTGCGATCAGCACGCTGTCGAAGGACGACATGATGAGCTGGGGCTGGCGCGTGCCGTTCCTCGCGAGCGCCGTGCTGCTGGCGGTCGGCTTCGTGATCCGCGCGAGCGTGTCCGAGTCGCCCGAGTTCGAGGAAGTCAGGAAGAGCGGCAACACCGCGCAGAACCCGGTGCGCGAGGCACTCAAGTACTGGCCGCTGCTGCTGCTCGCGATCGGCGCGAACGTGTACGGAATCGCCGGCGTGTATTTCAGCAACATCTTCATGATCAGCTATGCGACGCAGTTCCTGTCGCTCGACCGGTCGATGGTGCTGCATTGCATGACGATCGTCGCCGTGCTGCAGTTCGTCGTGCAGCTCGCGGCCGCGTTCATCGCGCAGCGCTTCGGCACGACCCGCGTGCTGCTGATCACCGGCGCCTGGGCCGCGATCGTGCCGTTCGTGATGCTGCCCCTCGTGCACATGGGCACGCCGCTGTCGATCACCGTCGGCGTCGGCCTCGCGACGCTCGCGGAATCGGGCTACTACTCGGTGGTCGCAGGTTTCGTCAGCGGCATCTTCATCGCGCGCATCCGCTACACGGCGATCTCGATCGCGTACCAAGTGTGCGGCGCGATCGCCGGCGGTCTCACGCCGCTCGTCGCCACGCTGATCGCACAAAACACCGCGCCGCAATGGTGGCCGCTCGCGATCCAGTATACGAGCGCCGCCGTGTTGTCGTCGGTGTGCGTGTGGCTGATCTCGCGCCGCGTCAGCATCGACGATGCCGGCGCGCCCGGCAAGGCGGACGAAGCGCTGCCGAGCGGCGCACGCACCGCGTAACCTCACGCAGCGGGCAGGCGGCATCGCCTGCCCGCTTGCGGTGCGCGTACCGCGGTACGCCGCAACGTCCCCACCCCGCCGAACAAGCGGCCCACACATGCGGGCCGCTTGTTGCCATCCGATCGTCGATCGCGACGGCGTACACCCAGCGTTCGCGCGTTATCGCACCTGGCTGCGCAGCGTCTTCGCGGCGGCGACCATGTTCGTCAGCGCCGGAATCACTTCCGCCCACTGGCGCGTCTTCAGCCCGCAGTCCGGGTTCACCCACAGGCGCTCCGCCGGAATCCGCTCGGCCGCCTTCTTCATCAGGCCGACGATGTGATCCTGCGTCGGGATATTCGGCGAGTGGATGTCGTACACGCCCGGCCCGATCTCGTTCGGATACCTGAAGCTGTCGAACGCGTCGAGCAGCTCCATGTCCGAGCGCGACGTCTCGATCGTGATCACGTCCGCGTCCATGTCGGCGATCGACGCGATGATGTCGTTGAACTCCGAATAGCACATGTGCGTATGGATCTGCGTATCGTCCTGCACGCCGTTCGCGGCGATGCGGAACGACTCGACCGCCCACTGCAGGTACTCGCCCCATTGCGCGCGGCGCAGCGGCAGCCCTTCGCGCAGCGCAGCCTCGTCGATCTGGATCACGCGCACGCCGGCCTTCTCGAGATCGAGCACTTCGTCGCGGATCGCCAGCGCGAGCTGGTAGCACGACACCGAACGCGGCTGGTCGTCGCGCACGAACGACCAGTTCAGGATCGTCACCGGGCCGGTCAGCATGCCCTTCATCGGCTTGCTCGTCAGCGACTGCGCATACGCGATCCATTCGACCGTCATCGCCTTCGGGCGGCTGATGTCGCCGAACAGGATCGGCGGCTTCACGCAGCGCGAACCGTACGACTGCACCCAGCCGAACTGGCTGAACACATAGCCGTCGAGCTGCTCGCCGAAGTATTCGACCATGTCGTTGCGTTCGGCTTCACCGTGCACCAGCACGTCGAGCTCGAGCGACTCCTGCTCGCGCACGCTGCGCTCGATTTCCGCCTGCATCGCCTTGCGGTAGCCGGCTTCATCCAGCGCGCCCGCCTTGAACTGGCTACGCGCCAGGCGAATCTCGGCTGTCTGCGGAAACGAGCCAATCGTCGTCGTCGGGAACGCCGGCAGATTCAAGCGCGCCGACTGTTTCGGCGCGCGCTGCGTGTATGGGCTCGCGCGGTTGCCGAGTTGCGCGTCGATGCGTGCGATCGCGGCCTTCACCGCCGGGTTGTTCACGCGCGGCGAGCGACGGCGCGCTTCGATCGCGGCGGCGTTCGCGGTGAGCGCGTCGGCCACCTTGTCGCGGCCTCCGTTCAGCGCGGTCGCGAGCACCTTCAGTTCGTCGAGTTTCTGCAGCGCGAACGCAAGCCATGCACGGATCTCCGCGTCGAGCTTCTCCTCGCTCGCGAGATCGACCGGCACATGCAGCAGCGAGCACGACGGTGCGAGCCACAAGCGGTCGCCCAGTTGCTTCGCGAGCGGTTCGAGCCAGTCGAGCGTCGCGTTCAGGTCCGTCTTCCAGATGTTGCGGCCGTTGATCACGCCCACCGACAGGATGCGGTCGGCCGGCAGTTCGCGCACGAGCGCGTCGATTTCGTCGCGGGCGTTGATCGCATCGATATGCAGGCCGTCGACCGGCAGCGAGGCCGCGAGCGTCAGGTTGTCCTGAAGCTGGCCGAAGTACGTCGCGAGCAGCAGCTTGATGCGGCGCGTCTCGAGCGTGTCGTACGCGGTGCGCAGTGCCAGGCGCCATTCGGCGTCGAGCTCGGTGACGAGGATCGGTTCGTCGATCTGCACCCATTCGACACCCTGCGCGGTCAGCGTATCGAGCAGCGCGCCATATACCGGCAGCAGCTTCGGCAGCAGCGCAAGGCGATCGGAATCGTCCTTCGCCTTGCCGAGCCACAGATACGTGACGGGGCCGAGAATCACCGGCTTCGCGGCGACGCCCTGCGCCTGCGCTTGCGCCAGTTGCTGGAGCAGGCGCGACGGATCGAGCGAGAAGTTCGTGTCCGCGTGGAACTCCGGCACGATGTAGTGATAGTTCGTGTCGAACCACTTCGTCATTTCACCGGCCGCGACACCGCCGCAGCATGCCGCGTGTTCTTCCGCCGACTGCGCCGAACGGCCGCGCGCGACGCGGAAATAGTTGTCGAGCGTGTCGCCATGGAAGTCCTGCACGCGCTTCGGCAAATTGCCGAGCGTGAAGCTCATGTCGAGCACCTGATCGTAGAACGCGAAATCGCCGATCGGTACGAGATCGAGGTCGCGCTGGTCGTTCCAGTGGCGTTGGCGAAGTTCGGCGCCGAGGGCCTTCAGTTCGTCGCGCGACGATTCGCCCTTCCAGTAGCGTTCGAGACCGAACTTGAGTTCGCGCTTCGCGCCGATGCGCGGAAAACCGAGGTTGTGTGTCGTAACCATGAAGCTGCCATCCAGAAGAAATTGAAGATCCGGCAGTCATCATAGGGATTTCATCTCATGAAATAAAATGGCATTATTTCATTCATCCATTAAAATTGTTCATGTATCTGTTGGGTGAACGATCTCCATGCTGGAACGATTCCATCTCGTCGTGATCCGCGAAGTCGAGCGCCAGGGCTCGCTGACCGCGGCCGCCAATGCGCTGCATCTCACGCAATCGGCGCTCAGCCATACCGTCCGGAAAATCGAGCAGCAGCTCGGTACGCCGATCTGGGACCGGGAAGGACGCGGCCTGCGGCTCACGCAGGGCGGGCAGTATCTGCTGAAGCTGGCGAACCGGCTGCTGCCGCAGTTCGAACTCGCCGAGGAGCGGATGAAGCAGTACGCGAAGGGCGAGCGCGGCACGCTGCGCATCGGGATGGAGTGCCATCCGTGCTACCAGTGGCTGCTGAAGGTCGTGTCGCCGTACCTGTCGCGCTGGCCGGACGTCGACGTGGACGTGAAGCAGCGCTTCCAGTTCGGCGGCATCGGCGCGCTGTTTGGCCATGACATCGACGTGCTCGTGACGCCCGACCCGCTCAACAAGCCGGGGCTGCGCTTCGATCCCGTGTTCGATTACGAGCAGGTGCTCGTGGTCGCGGATGCGCATCGGTTCGCGAACGCCGACTACGTGACGCCCGAGCAACTGACCGACGAGGTCCTGATCACCTACCCGGTCGAAACCGACCGGCTCGACATCTACAACCAGTTCCTGACGCCAGCCGGCATCGTGCCGCGGCGCCACAAGTCGATCGAGACGACCGACATCATGCTGCAGATGGTGGCGAGCGGGCGGGGCGTGGCCGCGCTGCCGAGGTGGCTTGCCGATGAATACGCGGACCGGATGCCGGTCGTGCCGGTCAAGCTCGGCAAGAAGGGCATTGCGAAACAGATCTTCCTCGGCATCCGCGAGGCGGATGCGTCGATCGACTACCTGGCCGCATTCGTCGCGCTGGCGCGCGAATCGACGTGGAGCGCGCCACGCATGCTGCGCTAGCAGCGCTCGCACACTACGCAGTGCCGGCAGTCCGCATGTCGGTGCGCAGGCTCGTGTTCACTATATGGACGACGACGCGAGCCGTGCACGACATGTTGCGTCACGACGTTACGGCACCGCCCCCTTACACATCCGTAAGACCATGATTCGCCATCCGTACTGTCATCAAACTGACTGCTAGCGAAAGCTAGGATCGGACGCGGTTCCTTTACGAGATGCCGTCATGAATCATCCTGCTTCGTCCGCGCCGAACAATTCGGGTTCAGTCGAACGCACCAGGCAGGTCGGCTATGCCGTGTTCCTGCTGGTGCTCGCATTCGGCGCCGCGTATATCGCCACTCACCTGATCGCCGACCTGTCGCCGGTCCGCGAAGGGTCGCTGTTCCCGTACCTCATGCTCGGCGCCGCGCTGCTGATCGCGCTCGGCTTCGAATTCGTCAACGGCTTCCACGACACCGCGAACGCGGTGGCCACCGTGATCTATACCCACTCGCTGACACCCAACGTCGCGGTGATCTGGTCCGGCATGTGGAACTTCCTCGGCGTGATGGTCTCGAGCGGCGCCGTCGCGTTCGGCATCCTGCAGTTGCTGCCGGTCGAACTGATCCTGCAGGTCGGTAGCGGCGCGGGCTTCGCGATGGTGTTCGCGCTGCTGATCGCCGCGATCATGTGGAATCTCGCGACCTGGTATTTCGGGCTACCGTCGTCGAGCTCGCATACGCTGATCGGGTCGATCATCGGCGTCGGTCTGATGAACCAGTTGATGCACGGGCCATCCGGCACAAGCGGCGTCGACTGGGGCCAGGCGCTCGGTGTCGGCAAGTCGCTGCTGTTCTCGCCGATCGTCGGCTTCCTGTGCGCGGCACTGCTGCTGCTCGTGCTGAAGGCGCTCGTGCGGATTCCCGATCTGTACAAGGAGCCGCCGAAGGATCAGCCGCCGCCGTTCTGGATTCGCTGCCTGCTGATCTTGACCTGCACGGGCGTGTCGTTCGCGCACGGATCGAACGACGGGCAGAAAGGGATGGGCCTCATCATGCTGATCCTGATCGGCACCGTGCCGACCGCGTATGCGCTGAACAAGGCCGTCACGCCAGCCGAAACGCAGACGTTCGTCGCCGTCGCGAACCAGGCTGCCGCGACGTTCGGGAAGTATACGAACGGCGTCGCGCCGTCCGCGAACCCGCGCGCTGACGTCGAACACTACGTGCAGCATCGTGAACTGACGCCCGCCGTGCTGCCTGCCGTGCAACAGCTGTCCACGTTGCTCGCGACCGCAGTCGGCACGTCGGGGTCGATGGCGGCGGTGCCGCAACGCGACGTCGACAACGTGCGCAACACGATGTATCTGGTATCCGAAGCGATTCGCCTGATCGAGAAGTCGGGGCAGCCCGCGCTCGCCGCCGACGACAAACTCGCCATCGACAACTATCGCAAGCAACTCGACCACGCGACCAAGTTCATTCCGACGTGGGTGAAAGTCGCCGTCGCGATCGCACTTGGCCTCGGCACGATGGTCGGCTGGAAGCGGATCGTCGTGACCGTCGGCGAAAAGATCGGCAAGCAGCATTTGACGTATGGGCAGGGTGCGTCGGCCGAACTCGTCGCGATGCTGACGATCGGTGCCGCCGACGTGTACGGGCTACCCGTGTCGACGACGCACGTGCTGTCGTCGGGCGTTGCGGGCACCATGGCCGCGAACGGATCAGGGCTGCAGTGGAGCACGGTGCGCAGCCTCGTGCTCGCGTGGGTGCTGACGCTGCCCGCGTCGATCGTGCTGGCAGGCGGGCTCTACTGGTTGTTCCGGTCAGTGGCGTGATCGGGCAAACGGTGGGTGGCCGGTGAGAGCCGGTCGCCTGCCGTGGAAGATTTCGCCGTCGCTTCTCCGCTTTTCCGCTTCGACACTTCTCGGCATTCGATGGGTTCGTGCCACGTCCTTGCCTTTTCGGCCTTTCCAGATTGAAGCGCAAGATCTGGAGCGCGCCGGCACACGGACGCCGCTAGACTGGGTTCATCAACTTTCATCGTGGCTTCAACCGTGCATGCGACGCTTGCGAATATTCCGTGCGAGCGTACGGCGCCACATCGCTGACGAACCGAGGTACGCCCGTGAATATCGCCAATCTGCAACCTGCCGTCGAATCGACGGACATCGCGCAACGCGTCGATACAATCGACTGGCCGACTGTCGATGTCGAGCTCGATCGCTACGGATGTGCGCGAGTACCGGGCCTGATCTCCGCAAGCGAGAGCGATGCGCTCGCCTCGCTCTATCCGCGGGATGCGCTCTATCGTTCGCGCATCGTGATGGCACGGCACGGCTTCGGGCGCGGCGAATACAAGTACTTCGCGTATCCGCTGCCTGGCGTCGTCGCCGCGCTGCGCACGACGCTCTACCCGCATCTTGCGCCGATCGCCAATCGCTGGAACCAGGCACTCGGGATCGACGTCCGCTATCCGAAAGAACACCGGACATTCCTCGATCGCTGCCACGCGGCGGGACAGACACGACCGACGCCGCTGATCCTGCAATACGGTCCCGACGACTACAATTGCCTCCATCAGGACCTGTACGGCGAGCATGTCTTTCCGCTTCAGGTCGCCATCCTGCTGTCGGTACCTGGTCGGGATTTCACGGGCGGCGAGTTCGTGTTGACGGAACAGCGACCACGCATGCAGTCACGCGCGGAAGTGGTGCCGCTGACGCAAGGCGATTCGGTGATCTTCGCCGTCCACGGCAGGCCCGTGCAGGGAACGCGCGGCGTCTATCGCGTCAACCTGCGCCATGGCGTGAGCAGAATCCGAAGCGGCCACCGCCACACAGTCGGCATCATCTTCCATGACGCACAGTGACGGCCTGCGGGGTGCAACGTGATGTTGTCTCGCCATTCGGCATGCGGATGAGTTTGCGCAACAGGCACCGCGCATCATTGCGCAAGGATCGTTGTCTTGTGCCGTGCCGCCACCGCACGGTCTGCGCATCATCGGTGGTAACGGACGACGGGGCACACTGCACTTCAGACGATCGTCGCCATGACGGATCGACGTTTCGAGTGAGCGACAATAATCTGAAGCCCACACCCGTCGCGACGCCAATGCAATGAGAAATCCTGCTTACCTGCTGGCCGCATTTGCCCGGAGGTGATCGCCAGCATTGGAAGCCAGCCGGGCATAGCCGGGCAATGTCAGCAGCGCGAGCACGCCCGCCGCAACGAACGCCCAGCGAAAATCGTCGAGCACGTAATGCATGCCGGCCGCGTCGCCACGCACCAACGCCGCCAACCGCAGCGACAACGCACCGAATGCAATCCCCATCCCGATCGTCATCTGCTGCGCCGCGCTCCACAGCGTGCTGGCCGCGCTCGTCTGTCGAGCCGGAATGTCCGCATATGCCAGCGTCGCGAGCGTCGTGAACTGCATCGACCGCGTGAGCCCGTAGACGAATACGACGAACAGCGTGACCGCCAGCGGCGTCGACGCTGTCAGCCAGCCACACGCGATCGTGAAGAGACCTGCGATCGTCACGTCGACGAGCGCAACGCGCCGGAAACCGAATCGGTCGAGGATCCACGACGTTCCCGCCTTCATCCCAAGATTGCCAAGCGCGCTCGCGAGCAGCAGCAGGCCGGACTGGAATGGCGACAGCCCGAAGCCGATCTGGAACAGCAGCGGCAGCAAATACGGCACGGCGTTGATCGCCATCCGCGTGATGGAGCCGGTGATCACCGTCACCGAGAATGTCGGCACTTTCAGCGTCGAGAAATCGAGCAGCGGATGCGCACAGCGTTGCCCGTGCATCCACACGGCGATGCCGAACAGCACGCTCGCGCCCACCAGAATACCCGCGCGCGTGAAGTCGACGTCCTGCTGGCCAGCCGCTTCGGTACCGATCAGCAGACAGGTCAGCGCAGCGCCTACCAGCACGAAGCCGACCCAGTCGAGCGGTCGTTGCTCGTCGGCACGGGTGTTCCGGACGATCAGCCAGGTACAGACGAGCGCAACAATGCCGAACGGGACATTCAGCAGGAAGATCCATCGCCACGACGCGTAGGTCGTGATGAAGCCGCCGATGGGCGGCCCGACGACCGGCGCGACGATGCCCGGCCACGTGATCGTCGCGATTGCGCGCATCAGCTCGGCCTTCTCGGTGCTGCGAACGACGATCAGCCGTCCGACCGGCACCATCATCGCCCCGCCGACGCCCTGCAGCAGGCGCGCGGCCGTAAACGTCATCACGCCCTCGGACAGCCCGCACAGCACCGACGCGCCGGTAAATACGAAGATGGCGGTGGCAAACACCGTGCGCGAGCCGTAACGATCCGCAATCCAGCCGCTGATCGGGATGAACACCGCGAGCGCCAGCATATAGGCCGTTATCCCGAGGCTGAGCGCGTTCGGACCGACGCCGAACGAGCGTGCCATCTGAGGCAGCGCGGTCGCGATCACGGTCGTGTCGAGATACTCCATGAAGAACGTTGCAGCGACCAGATACGGCAAGAAGTCGGTCGTCCTACCACGGTGGGCAGGGCTATTAATCATGAATGGTGCGGGAAACGAAATACGAAGGACACCGAGTGCCGGCTATGCAGATGAACGCCAGGAATCGGGATGGATGGTGATATTACCCTGAGGGGCTGCTCGTCTGCTCTGCCGGGCGTGCGCGAATGGACTTTATGCGCATAGATTTTTATGACGATATCGTGCTGCAGTCACCGAATGGCGTACGCGATCAGGTCGACACGACACGTCGAGGAACGGAAACATCAATTCGGGCGCATTTTGCTCGAAAGTGACATTTTTCGACGATCATCGATCAATGTCGCTCATCATCGGCCATCACGATGCCAGCTCCAACCGCCTTGTACTCGCCATTCCGCTCGTATTTCCATCGCGCAAATGCAAAAACCCCCGCCTTGTCGGGCGGGGGTTCTTGGCTTAGGGAGCCTGACGATTACCTACTTTCACACGGGAATCCGCACTATCATCGGCGTAGAGTCGTTTCACGGTCCTGTTCGGGATGGGAAGGGGTGGGACCGACTCGCTATGGTCATCAGGCAAAGAGGGTTGTTCTGCTGGCGTGGCCAACAGAACCAATCTTGGAAGAAGCAGTAATTTAGGTTGTGTGTATCACACACGAGAATCAACCAGTCCGACGCGCTGTCATCAGCGCGAGACAGACTTGTTATAGGATCAAGCCTTACGGGCAATTAGTATCAGTTAGCTGAACGCATTACTGCGCTTACACACCTG
>NZ_QTQD01000042.1:0-55826 GCF_003858025.1 Burkholderia sp. Bp9004
TTGAGCGCACCCATGTCCGAGAACGGGTGGATGTGGTGCGCGGCGTCGAGCGCGCGGTATTCGGCGGTCGAGCGTGCGGCGACGGCTTCGCTTCGTTCTGTCATGTTGCCTCCGCTGGTCGATGCCGCACGCTCACACGTGCAGCAGGAGATGACGGCGTTCCCACGAACTGATCACGCGGAAGAACGCTTCGTATTCGGTTTCCTTCAGCGCCAGGTACGCCTTCACGAACTTGTTGCCGAGAATGTCGGCAAGCGGCGTGCACGCGGCCATCAGCGAGATGCCCTCCTCGAGATTGCGGGGCAGCTGGTACGGCAGGTCGTAGCCGTCGGACGCGATCGGTTCGGTCGGCGCGAGCTGCTGCGTAAGACCGAGATACCCGGCCGCGAGCGTCGCCGCGAATGCGAGGTACGGGTTGCAGTCGACGCCCGGAATCCGGTTTTCGATGCGCCGCGCGACCGGCGTCGACTGCGGGATGCGAAAGCCGACCGTGCGGTTGTCGTAGCCCCACTGCACGTTGATCGGCGCGGCCATGAAGCGCGACAGCCGGCGGTACGAGTTGATGTACGGCGCGAAGATCGGCATCAGCGCGGGCGTGTATTTCTGCAGCCCCGCGAGATAGCTGTGGAACATCGGCGATACGACGCCGCCCTCGTCGGCGAACAGGTTGTGGCCGGTGCGCGCATCGGCAAGGCTCTGGTGGATATGCATCGCGGAGCCCGGCTCGCCCTCCATCGGCTTGGCCATGAACGTCGCGTACATGTTGTGGCGCAACGCCGCCTCGCGCACCGTGCGCTTGAACAGGAACACCTGGTCGGCGAGCGACAGCGCGTCGCCATGCACGAAGTTGATCTCCATCTGCGCGGCGCCGACCTCGTGGATCAGCGTCTCGATGTCGAGGCCCTGCATCTCGCAGTATTCGTAGATGTCCTCGAACAGCGGATCGAACTCGTTGACCGCCTCGATCGAATACGACTGACGGCCCGTCTCCGCACGGCCCGTTCGCCCGACCGGCGGCCGCAACGGCAGGTCCGGGTCGGCGTTCATGTCGACCAGATAGAACTCCAGTTCGGGCGCGACGACGGGCTTCCAGCCCTTTGCCTTGTACAGGTCGAGCACGCGGCGCAGCACGTAGCGCGGCGAGATCTCGACGGGCGAGCCGTCGAAATGCACGCAGTCGTGAATCACCTGCGCAGTCGGATCGACGGCCCACGGAATCAGGCAGATGGTCGACGGATCGGGTACGCACACCATGTCGGGATCGGTCACGCCGGTCAGCGACCCGTCTTCCGGATAATCGCCCGTGACGGTCTGCACCATCACCGCCTGCGGCAGGCGCATCGATTCGCCGGACTCGAACTTGTTGCGCGGAATGATCTTGCCGCGCGCGATGCCGGCCATGTCGGGAATGATCGCCTCGACTTCGGTGATGCGGTGCTGACGCAGGAATTCGCTCAGTTCGGGTTGCATGATCGGCCTCGTTCAGTCGATGTCGGATGCGGCCGGCGACGGCATGGTCCCGCCGGCCGCATGCATGCGGTGTGTCATGCGCGCGCGGCACGCCGCGCCGAATGCCGCGAAGATGTCGCGCGACAGCGGTTGTTCCGCGAAGCGCCATTCGGGATGCCACTGCACGCCGAGCGCGAACGCGCGCGCGCCGCGCACGCTGACGGCCTCGATCAGCCCGTCGGGCGCGCTCGCTTCAACCGCGAGCCCCGCACCGAGCCGCGCGATGCCCTGGTCGTGCAGCGAATTCACCATCGCGTCGTGTGCGCCGCGCGCGACCCGTTGCAACAGGCCGCCCGGCGCGAGCTGCACGCGGTGCGCGGGGCCGTACTGCCGTTCGAGCGGATCGCCGTCGCGTTCGCGATGATCGTGGAAGCCCGCGCTCGCATGCAGCCGCTGATGCAGCGTGCCGCCGTACGCGACGTTCAGCTCCTGCATGCCGCGGCAGATCGCGAGCACGGGCACGCCCGCGTCGATCGCCGCGCGGATCAACGGCAGCGCGGTCGCATCGCGCGAGGGATCGTGCAGCGTGTCGGGCGGGCTCGCCGGGCCACCGTAGTGATGCGGCTCGACGTTCGAATAGCTGCCGGTCAGCAGCAGCCCGTCGATGGACGCGACGATCGCGTCGACCGGCTGGCGCGTGCCGAGCGCGGGCAGCACGAAGGCGAGCGCGCCGGCACCGTCAACCAGCGCGACGAGATACTTCTCGCCGGCCGTATGGTTCGGATGGGCGCCGCGCATGACGCGGTCGGCGGTGACGGCTACGAGCGGGCGCGGTCGCATGATCGCCTCCACGATGAAGGTGCGACGCGTGCATGGGCGCGAGATGACGGCAACGCGCGGTCGCGCCGCACGCGCCCAGGCGCGATCCTGCCGCGCGAACGGCGCGGCAACGGACGGTGCGACCCGATGCGAAGGCAGAAACGGACGCTAGGGCAACAATGAAGCGCTGCCGTCGCACTGCACCGCGCTGAAGACGCGCGCGGTCACGAGATTGAAGCGGCGCAGGCTGCAATGGGACACAGCGAAGAGACGAGGCTCGCGTATGAGGGCGGCGCGCGTGCCGCGATCAGCATGCCGGATCGGCCCGGCCTGAGGCGACGCGCCCGCCGACGGACTTCGGGTCCGGCATATCGAAGGGCTGGCGGCTTTCACGATCGTACTCGACTGACTGATGAAGACAGGACACGTGTCGCGATGAAGCGGAGGCGGCAATGCCGCGCGGCGACACGTCGGCAAGTGTTTCGCAGCGGATTCCGGCGCGGTGCGGCGCTGATCGACGCCGTCGCGGCCGGCGCGCGTGACGACTTCCTGACATTCAGCTTATATCACCTAAAAATTGCGTCAAATTTTCAGGTATCGATCCCGACATCGATCAGACGAAAAAAACGGCATCGACCCGGCCGGTCGATGCCGTTTTGTGCGCTGCGTCGGCGTGTGCGGGGTTCGCTGGCAGGCCGCGGCGCGAGGTGGCGCCGCGTCGCCGCACGCAACGCGGATCGGCGGCTCAGCGATGCGCGAGCGCGGTTTCGACGAGCGTCTGCAGCAGCGGCACGATCCGCGCGGCGCGCGCTTCGTCGTACGCATACGGACGCGTCTCCTCCATGTAGGTGATCTGCGACAGCTCGAGCTGCACGGCTTCGACGCCGGTGGCGGGCACGCCGTAGTGACGCGTGATGTAGCCGCCCTTGAAACGCCCGTTCGCGACGGCCGTATAGCCGCCGTGTGCGCTCACGCACGCCGCCAGCGCCTCGGCGAGGCCGGGCGCGGCGCTCGCGCCGCTCGACGTGCCGAAGTTGAAGTCCGGCAGGCGGCCTTCGAAGAAGCGCGGCACATGCGAGCGGATCGAATGCGCTTCCCACACGAGCACGCGGCCGTGCTCGCGCTTCAGGCGCGCGATCTCGCCTTGCAGTGCGTCGTGATACGGGCGCCAGTAGCGGTCGCGACGGCGCATGATCTCGTCGTTGCCGGGCAGCGCGTTCGCCGGATACAGCGGCGCCTTGTCGAACGTGTCGACCGGCACCAGCCCGGTCGTGTCCTGCCCCGGGTACAGGTTCTCGTTGTCGGGCGGACGGTTCAGGTCGACGACGTAACGCGCGTGCGACGGCACGAGGATCGACGCGCCGAGCGTCGCCGCGAACCCGTACAGCCGCTCGAGGTGCCAGTCGCAATCGTCGACGAAGCGCGCGTCGGGCGTCATCGTCGCGGCGATGTCGTCGGGAATGTGGGTGCCTGCGTGCGGAATCGAGATCAGCAGCGGCAGCGTGCCCTGCTTCAGCGTGATAACAGCCGGTTGTTCAGTCATGTCGCATCACCGTAAGAGTCTGCCGGCGCACGCTCGCGGCGCGCGCCGGGTGCCGCGCGTTCAGCGCAGCAGTTGCGCCAGCGCGGCGCGGTAGTCGGCATACGCGGCGGCTTCGTCGCGATGGCGGCGGCCACTTACGACGCGTTCACCGCCGGTGTAGACGTCGAGCACGGGCGTCTCGCCGTGCTCGGCGAACACCGCGCCCGACAGCCACGACGCGCTGCCGTGTTCGGCGATCGCCGGATGATCGGGATCGAGCACGAGCCAGTCGGCGCGGCAGCCTTCACGCAGCGCGCCGATGCGCCGCCCGCTGGCCTGCGCGCCGCCTGCGAGCGACGCGTCGAACAGCCGGTCGGCGACATGCGCCTGCGTGTCGCTCGCGAGCACGTTGCGCGCGCGATGCACGAGCCGCTGCCCGTATTCGAGCAGGCGCAGCTCCGAGCGCCAGTCGACCGACGCATGGCTGTCCGAGCCGACGCCGATCACGCCGCCCTGCGCGAGATAGTCGACGGCCGGGAACACGCCGTCGCCAAGGTTCGCCTCGGTGGTCAGGCACAGCCCGGCCACCGCGCGACGCTTCGCGAGCGCGGCCGTTTCGGCCGCATCGACGTGCGTCGCGTGCACGAGGCACCAGCGCGCATCGACATCGAAGCGATCGAGCAGCCATTGCACGGGACGCGCGCCGTAAGCGCGCACGCAATCGTCGACTTCGGCCGTCTGTTCGGCGATATGGATATGCACGGGCGCATCGTCGGGCAGGCCGTCGAGCAGCACGCGCAACCCGCTCTCGGACACCGCGCGCAGCGAGTGCGGCGCGACGCCGTAGCGCAGTCCGCCGTGCTCGGGCGCGACGCGGCGCATCGCGTCGAGCAGTTCGAGCAGCCCGTCCGGCGTGTTGATGAAGCGGCGCTGGTCGTCGCGCGCCGGCTTGTTGCCGAACCCGGCGAACTGGTACGACACGGGCAGCATCGTGATGCCGATGCCGGCCGAGCGGGCCGCGTCGATCACGCGCGTGCCGAGTTCCGCGATCTGCGGATAGCGCGAGCCGTCCTGCGCGTGATGCACGTAGTGGAATTCGCACACCGACGTATAGCCGCACTTCAGCATCTCGACGTACAGCCAGCGCGCGATCGCCGCGAGCGCGTCGGGCGTGATCTTCAGCGCGAAGCGGTACATCAGGTCGCGCCAGCTCCAGAAGCTGTCGGCGGGATTCGCGCGGTATTCGGTGAGCCCCGCCATCGCGCGCTGGAACGCGTGCGAATGCAGGTTCGGCATGCCGGGCAGCACGGGCCCTGCCGCGCGGGCGACGCCGGCCGGCGCGTCGGCATCGGGCGTCACGTCGGTCAGCGTGCCGGCCGCGTCCCAGCGCAGCAGCACGTTGCGGCGCCAGCCATCGGGCAGCCAGGCATGGTCCGCGAACAGCGTCATTTCGGTCATCGTGAGTCTCGTCTGTTGCAAGGCTAGCCGTTCATCCGGCGAAACACGGTCGTACCGCCGCGCACGACCTGCTCGCACAGCGGCCGGCCGATCCAGTAAGCGAGCTCCGACAGCGAGCCGACCGACCAGGCCGCGAAATCGGCCTGGCGACCGATCTCGAGCGCGCCGTGACGATCCGCGCGGCCGAGTGCCGCGGCCGCATGGCGCGTGACACCCTGCAGCACCTCGGGCACCGTCATGCGGAACAGCGTGCAGCCCATGTTCATCGTCAGCAGCAACGATTCGAGCGGCGACGTGCCGGGGTTGTGATCGGTCGCGAGCGCGATCGGCACGCCGTGCTTGCGCAGCAGCGCGATCGGCGGCAATTGCGTTTCGCGAATGAAGTAATACGCGCCGGGCAACAGCACGGCGACCGTGCCGGCCGCCTTCATTGCCTCGATGCCGGCTTCGTCGAGAAATTCGAGGTGATCGGCGGACAGCGCGCGATAACGCGCGGCGAGCGCGGTACCACCCGCGTTCGACAACTGCTCCGCGTGCAGCTTCACCGGCAGGCCGCGCCGCGTCGCGGCCTCGAACACGCGCTCGGTCTGCGCGAGCGAGAAGCCGATGCGCTCGCAGAACACGTCGACGGCGTCGACGAGGCCTTCGTCGGCGAGTGCCGGCAGCATCCGTCCACACACTTCGTCGATGTATTCATCCGGGCGGCCCGCATATTCCGGCGGCAGCGCGTGCGCGCCGAGGAACGTGGTGTAGACCGTGACCGGAAAGCGCTCGCCGAGCTGGCGCGCGACGCGCAGCATCTTGCGCTCGCTCGCGAGGTCGAGCCCGTAGCCCGACTTGATCTCGATCGCGGTCACGCCTTCGGCGAGCAGCGGCTGCAGGCGTGCGGCCGCCTGCACGAACAGCGTCGTCTCGTCGGCCGCGCGCGTCGCGCGCACCGTCGACACGATCCCGCCACCCTGCCGCGCGATCTCCTCGTAGCTGACGCCGGCGAGGCGCTGCGCGAACTCGTCGGCGCGCGTGCCGCCGTACACGAGGTGCGTATGGCAGTCGACGAGGCCCGGCGTCACCCACGCGCCGTGCAGGTCTTCCCGCTGCCAGTGCGCATAACCGTGCGGCAGCGCGGAAAACGCGCCGAGCCACACGATCGTGCCGGTTTCGTCGACGGCGATCGCCGCGTCGTCGATCGTTTCGTCGGGATGGCCGTGCGGACACAGCCTCAGGTGATGCCAGACAATCGGTTTCATGCGTTCAGTCTCGTTCGCCGACGGCGAGCGACACGGCGAGCAGCGCGCCGCCTCCGCTCACGACGACGTCAAACGCACGCTGCGGCCCGTCGAGCCGCAGCGTGTCCATTTCCTGCAGTGCGTAGTGCGCGCCGTCGATCTCGATGTCGACCGCGCCGGTCGCGCAGAACAGCAGCACGGTATCGGCGCGCTCGACGCGGTGCGTGCCTTCGGGCCACACGTCGACCGTCCCGCGAGCGGCCGAACGGCGCGTCATCAGGTTGAAGTCGCGCGTCGCGCCGTCGTGCAGCGTCGCATCGATCGCCGTTTCGCCGGCGAAATCCGCGCGGGCGAGCGGCGCGTCGAGCACGTGGCGTGCGCCGCCCGCTTCCGCGAGCGTCATGCCCGCACCCGACAGCAACACGAGCGTGCGGTCGATCCCGTCGAAACGCGAGAACGGCCCGGCCGCGCCGACGTCCGCGACGCTCACGCGCCAGGCGAACGCGTCGAGCGCGGCGCCCGGCGGGAACGCGCCGATTTCGCGCGTCACGCCGCCGCCGTTCTTCCACGGCGACGCAACGAGATCCGCCGCGCGGATCATCGTTGCGTGCACCGGCGCCTGGTCGAGCGCCGTCATGCTCAGCGGCCGAGCATCGGCAGCTTCAGGCCGGCTTCGCGGGCCGTCTGCTGCGCGAGTTCGTAGCCGGCATCCGCATGACGCATCACGCCCGTCGCCGGATCGTTCAGCAGCACGCGACCGAGACGCTCGTGCGCGTCAGCCGTGCCGTCGGCGACGATCACGACGCCCGAGTGCTGCGAGAAGCCCATCCCGACGCCGCCGCCGTGATGCAGCGACACCCACGATGCGCCGCCGGCGGTGTTCAGCAGTGCGTTCAGCAGCGGCCAGTCGCTCACGGCGTCCGAGCCGTCCTTCATCGATTCCGTCTCGCGGTTCGGGCTCGCGACCGAACCGGTGTCGAGGTGGTCGCGGCCGATCACGATCGGGGCCTTCAGTTCGCCGTTCTTCACCATCTCGTTGAACGCCTGGCCGAGGCGATAGCGATCCTTCACGCCGACCCAGCAGATCCGTGCGGGCAGGCCCTGGAACGCGATGCGCTCGCGTGCCATGTCGAGCCAGTTGTGCAGGTGCGGATCGTCGGGGATCAGCTCCTTCACCTTCTGGTCGGTCTTGTAGATGTCTTCCGGATCGCCCGACAGCGCGACCCAGCGGAACGGACCCTTGCCTTCGCAGAACAGCGGGCGGATATAGGCCGGCACGAAGCCCGGGAAGTCGAACGCGTTCTCGACACCCATTTCCAGCGCCATCTGGCGGATGTTGTTGCCGTAGTCGAGCGTGGCCGCACCGCGCTCCTGCAGCGTCAGCATCGCGCGCACCTGCACTGCCATCGACTGCTTCGCCGGATGCACGATGCCTTCCGGATCGACCTTCTGCGTCTCGCGCCATTGCGCGACGCTCCAGCCTTGCGGCAGGTAGCCGTTGATCGGGTCGTGCGCGCTCGTCTGGTCGGTCACGCAGTCCGGCGTGATGCCGCGCTCGACGCACTCCGTGAACACGTCGGCCGCGTTGCCGAGCAGGCCGATCGACACCGGCTTGCCGGTGCGCTTCGCTTCCTCGATCATGCCGAGCGCCTCGTCGAGCGTCGTCGCCTTCTTGTCGACGTAGCGCGTCTTCAGGCGGAAGTCGATGCGCGTCTCGTCGCACTCGACCGCGATCATCGAGAAGCCGGCCATCGTCGCCGCCAGCGGCTGCGCGCCGCCCATGCCGCCGAGACCGCCCGTCAGGATCCAGCGGCCCGACGGGTCGCCGTTGAAATGCTGGTTCGCGACCGAGAAGAACGTTTCATAGGTGCCCTGCACGATGCCCTGGCTGCCGATATAGATCCAGCTGCCGGCCGTCATCTGGCCGTACATCATCAGGCCCTTGCGGTCGAGCTCGTTGAAGTGCTCCCAGGTCGCCCAGTGCGGCACCAGGTTCGAGTTCGCGAGCAGCACGCGCGGCGCATCCTTGTGCGTGCGGAACACGCCGACCGGCTTGCCCGATTGCACGAGCAGCGTCTCGTCTTCGCCGAGATCCTTCAGCGACGCGAGGATCTGGTCGAAGCATTCCCAGTTGCGCGCCGCGCGGCCGATGCCGCCGTACACGACGAGCGCGTGCGGATGCTCGGCGACTTCCGGATCCAGGTTGTTCTGGATCATCCGGTAGGCCGCTTCGGCCAGCCAGGTCTTGCAGACCTTCTCGCTGCCGCGCGGCGCGCGGATCGTACGCGTCGGATCGAGACGGGGATCGATGTGTTTCGGATGGTTCATGACGACTGCTCCCGAGGGAAAGTGAATATCAAATAGGAATCAGAAATGCCCGGTGAAGCGATAACGGCTGCCGGGGTGCCACAGATTCGCCACCGAGGCGACGACGCCCTGCGACCAGGTGCGCCTATGTAAAACGAGACACGGCTCGACGTCGTCCATTCGCAGCTGCTCGCGCCGCTCCGGCGCCGGGGCCGCCGCTTCGATCCGGTACTCGACGCGCTGCAGCGGGGCCGCGCGCATCAGGTACAGGTTCGGCGTCGTGTTCGTGAAATCCTGCTCGGCATAATCCGGCGCGACCGCCGGATTCACCCACCGTTCTTCGAGCTGGACGGGTTCGTCATTCTCGAAGTGCAACACCTGCGAATAAAACAGCTTCGCGCGCACGGTCATCTGCATCTCGTCGGCGAGCGCCTCGTCGGCGCGGATCGTCTCGAGGCCGAGCACGCTGGCGCGGTAAGCATGCCCGCGCGCGTCGACCTCCTCCGAGATGCTGCGAATCGCGACGAGCGTCGACTCGTACTTCGGCCGCGCGACGTAGGTGCCGGCGCCCTTCATGCGCGTGAGCACCTGCTCGGCCGTCAACTCGCGCAACGCGCGGTTGACGGTCATGCGCGCGACCTTGAACTCGCGGGCCAGTTCGTTCTCGGAGGGCACCTGGTCGCCCTCCGCCCACTCGCCGGCGTGAATGCGGCCCAGGATGAAATCCTTGATCTCCTGGTAGACCGGCGCGCTCATGAGCTTACTGTTCCGATGCGAACGAGAACGGCGCGATCTTCGCGAATGCGCGCTCGTCGACGAGCTTCGCGACCGCTGCGATGTCCGGTGCGAAGTAGTGGTCGAGCTCGTAGTGCGCAACCTTGCCGCGGATCGTTTCCATCACGGGCGCGAGCTTCGGGCTCGTGTGGTACGGCGCGCGCAGGTCGACGCCTTGAGCGGCGGCCAGCAGTTCGATCGCGAGGATGTGCTTGGTGTTTTCCGCGATGTCGGCGAGCTTGCGCGCGGCGAACGTCGCCATCGACACGTGGTCTTCCTGGTTCGCCGAGGTCGGCAGCGAGTCGACCGACGCCGGGTGCGCGAGCGTCTTGTTTTCCGATGCCAGGGCGGCTGCCGTCACGTGGGCGATCATGAAGCCCGAGTTCACGCCGCCGTCCTTCACGAGGAACGGGGGCAGGCCCGACAGCGTCGCGTCGATCAGCAGTGCGATGCGGCGCTCGGCCAGCGCGCCGATTTCCGATGCGGCGAGCGCCAGGTTGTCGGCCGCGAATGCGACGGGTTCGGCGTGGAAGTTGCCGCCCGACAGCACTTCGCCGGTATCCGGGAAGATCAGCGGGTTGTCCGACACGGCGTTCGCTTCGACCAGCAGCACGTCGGCCGCGTGGCGCATCTGGTCCAGGCACGCGCCCATCACCTGCGGCTGGCAGCGCAGGCTGTACGGATCCTGCACCTTGTCGCAGTCGCGGTGCGACTGGTTGATCGGCGAACCTTCGAGCAGGTCGCGGTACGACGCGGCCGCGTCGATCTGGCCTTGATGGCCGCGCAGTTCGTGGATGCGGGCATCGAACGGCTTCACCGAGCCGGCCGCCGCGTCGACCGACAGCGCACCCGCGACGAGCGCGGTGCGGTACAGGTCTTCGATCGCGAACATGTTGTCGAGCGCCAGCGCCGTCGAGGCTTGCGTGCCGTTCAGCAGCGCGAGGCCTTCCTTCGCCTGCAGCGTGAGCGGCGCGAGGCCCGCGACGCGCAGACCGTCGAGCGCGCTGGCGCGCTCGCCGCGGATGAACACTTCACCGACGCCGAGCAGCACGGCCGACATGTGCGCGAGCGGCGCGAGGTCGCCCGATGCGCCGACCGAGCCCTTCACCGGGATCAGCGGCAGCACGTCGGCGTTGAACAGCGTGATCAGCGCGTCCATCACCTCGCGGCGGATGCCCGAGTGACCGCGGCCGAGGCTCGACAGCTTCAGCGCCATCAGCAGACGCACCGACGAGCGCGCCATCGGCTCGCCCACGCCGACCGCGTGCGACAGCACCAGGTTCTTCTGCAGCAGCTCGAGCTGGTCGTGCGGGATGTGCGTGCTGGCCAGGCGGCCGAAGCCCGTGTTGATGCCGTATGCCGGCTCACCCTTTGCCGCGATGTCGGCGACGGCCTTCGCGCCTGCGTCGATCTTCGCGAAGCTCGCCGGGTCGAGCGTGAGCTGCACGGATTCGCGAGCGATCTTGCGCAGTTGCGGGAGGGTCAGGTGGCCGGGGGTCAACGTAATCATGTGATCAATCCTGTCTAGACAAGTTCGTGATGGATTGCAGTGTAGCCATCGCAACTTGTCTAGACAACCCCGTTTTTCACGATTTCGACTCGGGAGTTTCCCTGATATCCGGGGCGGCCCGCCGGAGTGGCCCGACAGCCCCGGCAATTAACATCCGTTGCAGTTTATTTTTCGTTGGCAACGTACGAATTGGCGCTTCCTCGCGATCCGTCCACGCAGACTTGCCATGACCATCCCGCCCCGGTTGACCGCCCTCCTCGGCCGCAGCCCGCTCACACGCACGAGCCCGGGCATCGGCGACTTCCCCGATCTCGCCGGCAAGACGGTCGTGACGAACCAGGGCACGACGTCCGAACGCCTGCTGCGAAAGATGAACGAGGAGAAGACGATGACACGTGGTTCATGAAGCCGGTGCCGCCGAAAGCGCGCGCGTTCGACGGCCCGATGAGCGACGTGATCAGGGCGCGCTACGCGACGCCGAACGACGTGCCGCTCGGGTGAGCGTCGCGTGCCGAAACGGGTTCAACGCGTCCACGCGACGCACGCCGCGTAGCCGGGCGCCGCGTCGAGCCAGCCCGCATCGAACGCGGCCACGCCGGCGGCGGGCGCGGCCGGCTCGACGATCGTCGTCGCGGGCGTCGCCGCATCGCGCGGCGGCACGACCGCGAACGCGCGCAGCCCGCCGACGATGCCGGTGCCGAGCGCCTTCAGCAACGCCTCCTTCGCGGACCACACGCGCATGAACGCGTCGGCACGCGCGGCCAGCGGCAGGCCGTCGAGATACGCGGCCTCGGCGGTCGCGCACACTTCGCGCGTCAGCGCACGCCAGTCGGTCGAACGGTTGCAGCTTTCGATATCGACGCCGACACGTCCCGTCCCTGTCCATGCGATCAGCGCGTGATCACCCGCATGCGACACGTTGAAATCGAGCGAGGCGCGATGCGCGGGGTCGAGCGACGGACGTCCCGATGCGTCGACGACGATCACGATGTCCTTTGCCGCCACGTCGAGCGCCGCGCCGAGCACGTCGCGCAGCGCGGCGCGCGTCGCGGCACTGCGCACCGCATCCTCGTGCCGCAGGTAGCGCCCGGCACGCGCGCGCTCGGCGTCACTCAGTGCCGCATAGGCCGGCGACGCGAGCGGCACATGCCAGTCGAAATCGATGCGCGCGACCTGCACGCCGGCCCGCGACGCGGCCGGCGGCACGTCGAGCAGGTGCATGCGCCACGCGCGGGACGCGTCGGCGGGAATCCCGGAATCGGGTGGAATGTACGTCGGCACGGGGCAGCCAGTCGAATGAAACGTCCGATGTTAATCGATCGCGCGGCGCGGCCGCGATCGTCGGCAGTGGCGGCAGGCGCGGCCGCCGCATCGACGCGACGACCTGGCCGCCCTCGCCTGCGCGGTCACCCGTGCGCGACGGCGCCCGGCACGCCGCTTCCCGCCAGCCGCGCACGCTGCGCCGGATGGCGCGCGTGGACGCGGCCCGGTGCGTCGGCCGGCAGCACGCCGTGTTGCAGCCAGTACAGCGCCACGGGCCACAACGTGTCGGTGAAGCGGCTGTGGAAGAACGCGAAGTGGCCGATCGCGTCGACACCGATGTCGCGCGGCGCGATCCGCAGATGCGTGACGTCGCTGCCCGTGTAGTAGCCGACCAGTCGCTCGATCGCGTCGACCGTGCCGAACCCGTCGTCGTCGAGGCCGATCGCGAGCATCGGCGCCGGCAGCCGCGCGAAGCGGGCCGGCAGCGCGGCGCGGCTCGCCGCGGTTTCGGCGAGCGGGCCGTGTGTGTAGGCATCCTCGAAACGCGGCTGCGAACGCACCCACGACAGCGCGACGCCGCGCGGCGTATCCTCCATCCAGCCAAGCCGTTTCGCGGGCACGTAGCCGAACACGGCCGCGAGCGCCGGCATCGCGACGTGCCACTTCCACCACATGCGCCGCCGCTCTGCCGGCCGATAGTCACGCCAGTACGCATACTGCGCGCCGACGGTCACCGCATGACGCACGTACGCGTTCGACGCCGCGAGCCCGAGCACGCAGCCGCCGATGCTGTGCGCGACAACGTCGAGCGGCTGGCCGGGAAACGCGTCGCGCGCGTACTGCAGCGCGGCCTCGCAATCGAGCCGCCCCCAGTCGAGCCAGTTCGCGCGCAGCTTCGCGAGCCGCGCGGGGCGCGATCCGCCGATCCCGCGATAGTCGTAGACGAGTACGTCACGCCCCTGCGCGAACAGCCAGGCCGCGAAGCGGAAGTAATAGTCGCAGCGCACCGACGTCGCGCAATTGACGACCGTCACGGGCCGCGCGGCGCCGCCGCCGCGATGCCGCCACACGTAGCCGCGCAGCACGTAACCGTCGGCCGCGGTCAGCGTCACGGCCTGCGGCGGCAACGCGCCCGCCGCGCGCCCGGCCGCCTGATCCGCCCCGGCTGCTTCGTTCGAAATCGTCATCCTGTCTCCTGTGCGGCACCGCATCACGCCGCGCTCGCCCGATCGGCCAGCCTCCATTGAACTTGACGCGCCCGGCGTTCTCAACCAATCTTGCTGCTCCGTTCGCATGAGCCCTACGCATGTCAACGCCGCTCGTCCGTCTCCCGTCGCTCGACCTCGTGCGCGGCTTCGTCGCCGTCGGCCGCCGCATGAGCATCACGCTCGCCGCGCAGGACCTGTGCGTCACGCAGTCGGCGGTCAGCCGCCAGGTGCACGCGCTCGAGGCGCACCTCGGCGTCGCGCTGCTGCAGCGCGGCTATCGCAAGATCGCGTTCACGCCGGAAGGCGAGCGGCTGTTTCGCGCCGCCGACGCGGCGCTGCTCAGCCTGCAGGCCACCGTCGCGTCGCTCGCCGCCGCGCGCGAGCGCCAGCCCGTCACGATCACCGCGAGCATCGGCGTCACCGCGCTGTGGCTGCTGCCGCGGCTCGGGCGCCTGCAGGCGCGCCTGCCCGACGTCGACTTGCGCGTGGCCGCGAACGACAAGGTACTCGATTTGCGTGCGGAAGGCATCGACCTCGGCATCCGCTACTGCCCGCGCGAGCGCGCGCCGGCCGGCGCGCTGCACCTGTTCGACGAGGTCGTCGTGCCGGTCGCGCACCCGGCGCTGGCCACGCGGCCCGTCACCGACGCGGCCGCGATCGCCGACCACGTACTGCTCGAATTCGACGGGCCGCCGCAAACGCAACTGCAGTGGCGTGCGCACCTGCACGCGGCCGGGCTCGGCGACGCGCGCCCGAAGGGCGTGCTGCGCTTCAACCAGTACGACCAGGTGATCCACGCCGCGATCGCCGGCCAGGGCGTCGCGCTCGGGCGGCTCGCGCTCGTCGCGCCGATGCTCGCGGACGGCCGGCTCGCGGTGCTTGGCCCGCACTCGCAGGCGTTGTCGGATAGGTACGGCTACTGGCTGTTCCGGCACGATCCCGCACCGCGCCGCGAAGTCGCCGACGTGCGCGACTGGATTCTCGCGGAAGCGGCCGAATGCGACGCGGCGATGCGCGCGTACGACGTGGCGCAACGGTAAGCCGCGAGCCAGTTGCCTCATCGAGCCGATGCCGGCGCGGCGTTGCGCACGGAATGCGCGCAGCCGCGGGCGATGCACTGACGCCACGACTACGCTGCATCGGCCACGCATCACGCTGGCTGCATGCGTCGCAGCGGCACCACGCATCCGGCCCCCGGCATCGCGTCCGAACCCCGCATCACATTCCTCACGCGCATGCGAACGCGACCGAATGATCGCTTGAGCGCGTGGCGCCCGGATCGTCTAATCGAATCGAACGCGGCGCCGCGCCGCACGCATTCATCCGGAGACCCGCATGACCCCGATCGAACAAGACACCCGGCGCCGCTGGCTGCCGGTGCTCGCGGGCGGCCTGATCATGGGCGCCGCGCTCGGCATCCGCCACGTGCAGGGGCTGTTCCTCGCCCCCGTCACGCTCGACCACGGCTGGTCGCGCGAAGCGTTCGGCCTCGCGCTCGCGCTGCAGAACCTGATCTGGGGCATCGCGCAGCCGTTCACCGGCATGATCGCCGACCGCTTCGGGTCGGTGCGCGTGATCGTCGCCGGCATGCTGCTGTATGCGGCCGGGCTCGTCATGATGGCGTTTGCCGCGTCGGCCGGCGTGTTCACGGTCGGCACCGGGCTCGTGATCGGCATCGCGCTGTCGGGGTCGGCCTTCGCGTCGATCTACGGCGCGCTGAGCCGGCTGTTTCCGCCGGACCGGCGCGGCTGGGCGCTCGGTGTCGCCGGCGCGATCGGCGGGCTCGGCCAATTCTGCATGGTGCCGGTCGCTCAGGTGCTGATCGGCGACATCGGCTGGCAACGTGCATTCGTCGCGCTCGCACTCGTCGCCGGGCTGCTCGCACCGCTCGCCGTGCTGGTGCGCGATCGGGCCGCGCAAGCCGCGAGTCGGGCGGACGGCCCTGACCAGTCCATCGGCGCGGCGGTGCGCGAAGCGTTCGCGCATCGCGGCTTCTGGCTGCTGAACGCGGGGTTCTTCGCGTGCGGGTTCCAGCTCGCGTTCATCGCGACCCACCTGCCCGCCTACCTCCTCGATCACGGCCTGCCGGCGCGCCATGCCAGCGTCGCGCTCGCGCTGATCGCGTTGACCAACGTGGCCGGCACCTACGCATGCGGCCATCTCGGCGGCCTGCTGCGGCGCAAGTATGTGCTGTCCGTGCTGTATCTCGTCCGCGCGCTGGCGATGGCCGCGTTCGTCGCGGCGCCGTTGTCGCCCGCGAGCGTCTATGTGTTCGCGGCCGTGATGGGCTTCACGTGGCTCGGCACCGTGCCGCTGACCAACGGCGTGATCTCGCAGGTGTTCGGCGTGCGCTACATCGCGACGCTGTTCGGCTTCGTCTTCTTCGGGCACCAGCTCGGCAGCTTCTTCGGTGTATGGCTCGGCGCGCTCGTGTACGACGCGACGCATTCGTATCTGCCGCTGTGGATCGGCTCGATCGCGCTCGGCGTGCTGGCCGCGCTGCTGCACCTGCCGATCGACGACGCACTCATCGCGCGCCCGGTGCCGGGCAAGGCCGCGTGGGCATGATGCGCGCGGCGCTGGCCGTCGGCGTGGTCGCGTTCGTCGCGTGGTGCGGCGCGGCCTATTTCAATTCGGGCGTCGCGCTTGCGCTGCTCGAGCACGCGGCATTCTGCAACTGACATGGCAAGCCGCACCGCGCGCACGGAGGGTCGGCTGCGCCCCGCGACGCCTAGTGACGCTTCGGCAACGTGGCCAGCGCATCGAGCGCACGCCGCCGCGCGCCGTCGTGATCGACGATCGGCGTCGGATAGTCGTTGCCGAGCCGTACGCCGGCCGCCGCGAGTTCCACCGGCGACGCCTCCCACGGCACATGGATCGTCGCGGCGTCGAGGCCCGCGAGTTCCGGCACCCAGCGGCGCACGTATGCGCCCTGCGGATCGAACTTCCGGCCCTGCGTCACCGGATTGAAGATGCGGAAATACGGCGCGGCGTCGGCGCCGCAGCCAGCGACCCATTGCCAGTTCGCCGGATTGTTCGCGACGTCCGCGTCGACGAGCGTGTCGTAAAACCAGCGCTCGCCGGCCCGCCAGTCGATCAGCAGATGCTTGACGAGAAACGACGCGACGACCATTCGCACACGGTTGTGCATCCAGCCGGTCGCCCACAGCTCGCGCATCCCCGCATCGACGAGCGGATAGCCGGTCAGGCCGCGCTGCCAGGCGCGCAGCGCGGCGGGATCGTCGCGCCACGGCATCGCGTCGAACTGCGCGCGGAAGTTGTCGGTCGCGAGCGCCGGGAAGTGATACAGCAGCACGTGGCTGAATTCGCGCCAGCCGAGCTCGCTCAGGAATTTCTCGGCACCGGCCGCGCAGGCCGGGCCGCCCGCGTGTGCGGCACCCTGCACCGCATGCCACACCTGGCGCGGCGACACGTTGCCGAAGCGCAGGAACGGCGACAGCCGGCTCGTCGCCGACCGGTCGGGCCGGTCGCGCGTATCGGCATAGCCGGCCAGCGACTCGACTGAAAACGCGTCGAGCCGCGCATGCGCGCCGGCCTCGTCGGGTGTCGGCCACGCGTCGCGCAGGCCGCCCGCCCAATCCGGCGCACTCGGACGCAATGCGAGCGCGTCGAGCGCCAGCGCACGTTCGCGCACGCCGGCCGGCCACGGGTGAAACGCGATCCGTTCGGGTTCCGGCAGCGGCGCCGCCACCGTGCGATCTCGCCGCACCGCGCGCCAGTATGCGGTGAACACCTGGAACGGCGTGCCGGCGCCTGTCAGCACCTCCCACGGTTCGTTCAGCAGGCTGCCGTTGCTGCTCTCGACCTCGATGCCGCGCGCCTTCAGCGACGCCTTCAACGCCGCATCGGCATCGCGCTGCGGCAGCGCATAGCGGCGGTTCCAGTACACGGCCGCAGCACCCGTGTCGTGCACGACGCGTTCGATCTCGCGCGGCGCATCGCCGCGCAGCAGCAGCAGGCGGCCGCCATGACGCACGAGCGCCGCGTCGAGTCCGGCGAGCGCCCCGTGCAGCCACCAGCGCGCCGCGCCGCCGAGCGCGCGCCCTGCGCCTTCGCCCGTGTCGTCGACGTACACGCACACGAGCGGCCGGCCCGACGCGACCGCGCGCGTCAGCGCGGGCTGGTCGGTCACGCGCAGATCGTCGCGGAACCACACGACGGCAGGGGCAACGGACGACTTCGCTGGCACGGGCACCTCGATCGGGAAACGAAAAAGTGACCGGTATTGTCGCGGCGCGGACGCGCGATGTCGATGTCCGGCACACGTGCGGCGCCCGCCAACGCGTCGCGGCCCGACGACGACGCCCGGCCGGGTCGCGAGCCCGGTGAAACGCCTTAGTCCATTCCGACGATTCTTCACCGGACGCACCGGCCTACGCTCGATGTCGGGTTCAACGCGATACGCGGCACGCACCGGCCGCCGGTCGGCCACGCGCATCGCGCGACGCATCCGTCAGGTCCGCCGCCGCGCGCGCGGACCGTTCCGGCCTTCGCGGCGCGCACCCGCCCGGGCGCACCCGCGGTCTCGCCCTCATCGTCAATCTCACCCGATACCCGCCATGACCAAACCAGCCAATCTCGTCACCTCGATCACGGTCGCGATCGACGCCCCCGCTTCCGTCGTCTGGGAAGTGCTGACCGACTTCCCGCGCTACGGCGAATGGAACACGTTCTGCGTCGGCCTCGAAACGACCGGCCGGATCGGCGACTTCGTGTACATGCAGGTGCGCATTCCGGGCACGGAGACGGTCATTCCCGTCAACGAAATCCTCGTCGCGTGCGAGCCCGAGCGTCTGCTGTCGTGGGAGCAGCGCCCGATCGACGACAACAAGGACGCCGCGCGCCGCGACCAGTACATCGAAGCCGACGGCGCCGAACGATGCCGTTACTTCACGACCGACCAGTTTCTCGGCATCAACGCGGAAACGATCATGCGCGAGCACGGCGGCTGGGTGAAACAGGGATTCGACCAGTGCGCGCGCGACGTGAAGCGGCGCGCGGAAGCGCTGCACGCGTCCCGCCGGCGTGAAAGCGCGTGACGGAGAACGGCCGATGCCCGATCTGCAGACCCTCTCCGATCACCACGACATCCGCGAGCTGATCGTCGCGTACTCGAGCGCGATCGATGCGCGCGACTTCGACGCGCTCGATGCGGTGTTCACGCACGACGCGATGATCGACTATCGCGCGATGGGCGGGATCGCCGGCAGCTATCCGGACGTCAAAGCGTGGCTGCGCACCGTGCTGCCGCGGTTCCCGCAATACCAGCACATGGTCGGCAACCTGTCGATCACGCTCGACGGCGACACCGCGCGCGGCCGCACGATCTGCTTCAATCCGATGGAAGTCGCGCTGCCGGACGGCGGCACGCAGGTGATGTTCCTCGGGCTGTGGTACCTCGACCGGTTCGTGCGCACCGCGCAGGGTTGGCGCATCGCGGAGCGCGTCGAGGAGCGCTGCTACGGCCACAACGTGCCGGCCGTTCTCGCGCACGCGACCGGCTGATGCGGCACGGCGCGCGCCGTGGCATCGTTGCACGGCGCGCGCGTCGCGGGCCCCCGGTTTCAGTCGAGACGGAAGGCCGCCTCGAAACGTTCGGCGAACGCGTCGAACTCGGTTTCCGGCAGATGGTTGATGCCGCCCGCGCGCTTGCGCCCGCCGCCGGTCGGGAAACCGCGACAGAATTCGTCGGCGCCGAGCGGCCGGCCGTCGGGCACGCGCACGCTGACGACGAGCCCGCCCTGCGCACGCGGCGACAGCACCGCGAGCGCCGCATGCGGCGCATTGCGCATCCGCTCGTTCGCGAGCATCCCCGTCGCGCGCCGCGCCCACGGATGATCCGGCATCCTGATCAGCGTCGCGCCCGGCACGTCGCGCAGCGGCGCGAGCGCGCATGCCCGCGCCATGTCGTCGCGATAGCCGTCGCGCAGCGCGGCGAACACCGGCGTGTCGCGCACGAAGTCGAGCGGATCCGCGCACGGCAGCATCGCATCGGCGAGCACCGCCGGATCGAAATGCAGATCGTCGACGCAATCGCCGTAGGCGTTGTAGTTCAGGTAGAGCCCGAGTTCGGCGAGCGTGCCGCGTTCAGCCTCGTCGAGCCCGTATTCGCGCGCGAGCGCGTCGCCGAGCGCCGGCAGTTCGTCGCCGAACGCCGCGACGATTGCCCAGCGCACATGGCGGCCGCCGAGATGGCGGTTCACGAGCGCGCTCGTGCAGACGTCGGCGGCCGTGTCGATATACGCGTCGAAACGCGGATCGCCCGGCAGCTCGCCCGCGAAGTGGTGGTCGAAGTAGCGGATCGCCGCGCCTGCGCGCAACAGCCGCGCGCAGGCGTCGCGGTTCTGGTCGTGCGATACGTCGAGCACGGTCACGCGGTCGCCGGCCCGCGCGTCGATTCGCTCGAGCAGCCTGACGTCGCGCTTCACGCCGGTCACGAGCGTGCCGCGTTCGCCCTCCGCGAGCCGCAGTTGCTGCAGCGCGCACAGGCCGTCCGCGTCGCCGTTGAACGCGAAGAAATGTCGTCCCCGGTGGGGTTGCCGTTCCTGCATCATCCGTCGCTCCGTCCTCATGGCATGAAGTCGCCGCCGTTCGCGTCCAGCGTCGCGCCGGTCACCGCGTTCGCATAATCCGACGCGAGGAACAGCGCCGCGCGCGCGCAGTCGTCGTCGGTCGGCAGCTTCGCGAGCGCGATGTTCGACGCGATCGGCGCGATGATCTCCTCCTCCGTCATTCCGTACTCGGCTGCCGCCTGCCGGAAATACGTCTGCGTCGGCACGCCCCACATCCAGCCCATGTGGATGCTGTTCGCGCGGATCCCGTGCACGCCGAGCTCGCGTGCGAGGTATTTTGCCGCGACCGCGAGCGCGCCCTTCGATACAGCGTAGCCCGATTCCCCTGCAAACGGCTTGCGGGTGGCCTGCGTGTTGATCATCACGATCGCGCCGCGCTTCTGCCGCTTCATGTGCGGGACGATTTCCTGCGTGAGCGTCATCGTGCCGAACACGTTGGTGTCGAACACCGCGCGCCAGCCGTCGAGATCGGCTTCCTCGACCGCCTCCGGAAACGTGCCGTGCACGAACGCGCTGTTCACGAGCGCGTCGATCCGGCCGAAGCGCTCGACCGCCTGAATCGCGAGCTGCCGGCACTGCGCGCGTTCGGCGATGTCGGTTTGCACCTTCAGCACGTCGCACGCGACGCCGAGTGCGCTGATCCGCGCCTGCGCGTCGTCGAGTTTTTCCATCGTGCGTGCCGCGACGACCACGCCGCGCGCGCCCTCGCGTGCCGCCTCGACGGCGAGCTTCACACCGAGCCCCGGCCCGATTCCGGAAATCACGACGATCTTGTCCTTCAGCAACATGGGTTGTCTCCTGGTTTTCGTTGGTTTCGCGGGCGCGCCGTCAGCCGGCCGGCCGCAGGTGCCGCGCGCGATACGCGGCGAAGTCGTGCGCCAGTTGCGCATCGGTGAAGCCGAAGCGCGCGATCGAGTAATCGTGCGCGGCGCGCTTGTCGCGGCCGTTGCGCGTCATCCAGTCCGTCATCGCCGCGCGCTGCCGTGCATCGAGCGGCATGCCGGCGAAGCGGTACACGGCTTCTGCAACGCCGAGCGGATTCGACACGGTGTCCTCGAAACGCACGTCGAGAAACCGCTCGGCCTGCAACGCGTCGCGCGCCGTCATCGCCGCGCGGATCGCGCGGGCCATTCCCGCGTGCCACTGCGCGCCGACCGTGCGCGGATCCGGGTCGTCCGCGTACATCTGCCACAGCGTGTGCGCCATGCTCGCCATCGACGGAATCGTCTGCGCCGGATCGCGGTGCGTGAGCACCACCTGCGCGTGCGGAAACACGCGGCACAGCACGTCGAGCGCATGCAGGTGCTGCGGCGTCTTCAGCAGCCAGCGTTCGGCCGGCGCGACGCCGCGCTGCATCTTCTGCCACTGCAGGAACTGCAGCATGCGCTTCAGGTACGTATAGACGGGCGTCAGGTCCTGCTGCTCGAGCCACGCCGTATAGCCCGGCACGTTCGCGTACGAATCCATCGCGCACACGAACGAGTGCTCCATCAGCATGAACTCCTCGTCGACGAGCATCGCGTCGAGCGGATGGATCGCCAGGATCTGCGGAATGCAGTCGATCATGGCCGCGACCTCGGCCTGCGCGCGCGCGATGCGCACGGTCGGCGCGTCGAGCGTCTCGCCGGAAAGCGGCGCCGGATAGCGCGTTTCCCACCATGCGGCCGAATGAAAGCGCGGGTCGACCGCGAGCAGCCGCTGCAGCAGCGTCGTGCCGGTGCGCGGCAGCCCGACGATCACGAGCGGATCGTCGATCTCGATATCGACGATCTCCGGATAACGCCGGCAGTAATCCTCCACGACGAGCCGATTCACGAGCTGGCCGACGAGCTTCTCGCGCATCATCTCCGCGCCGCGCGCGGACAGCTTCGCTTCATCGATCAGCGATGCGCACATCACGTCGAGCGCCTCGCGATACGGGCCGTCGCCGAACGCAGCAAGGCCGCCCGTGCGCGACACGGCTTCGGCGATCAGCCCGTCGGCATCGAGCAGCGTGCGGATCCGATCGAGTGGTGCGTTCATGCGGCCTCCTTCAGCGCGGCGAGCTTGACGACGCGCGTGCGCGGATGCACCGGCCGCGCGGCGCCGACCCAGCGCCAGCAGATCGTGCCGCTGCGATGCCCGGCCGTATCGAGCCAGTTCGCGTCGCCCGGCCGCGACGCGGCGACCACCACCGTCACGCCGGCGTCGGCATTCAGGCGCGCGCTGTGCTTGTTCACGCAGATGTCGAAGTGCCGGTAGTCGAGCGACTCCATCCAGTGGTTGTTGAGCTGCACGTTCCAGAAGTCGCAGTCGGGCACCGTGTCGACGTCGATCACGAGCGCCTCGTCATCGGTCAGCGACCAGCACGAGTGGTAGTAGTAGATGTTCGGATCGCCGCCGACCGACTGGCACAGCGCCTGGTCCGCAGGCGGCAGCGCGTTGACGTGCGACCCGTAGCTCGCGGCCCAGTCGGCGAACAGCGTCGACGTCCGCTCGACGAACTGCGCGGCGCGCATGAGGCCGCCCTGCAGCACGAGCGGATCGAGCGGCGCCGGGCGGTCGTGCGCGCCGATGCGCTCGATCTTCAGTTGCGCGGGCGTCTCCGCGCGCCGGTCGAGGAAGGTCTGGCGCACCAGCAGCGCGTTCGTGCCCGGCTCCATGCGTACCCAGTTGCCCGCGCGCGGCGTCGCGCTCAGCACGATCTCGAAGCTGCCGTCCGGCGCGATCTCGAGTTGCTTCGCATCGAGAAACCCCGTCTGCAGCATCTTGCCGTCCGTTTCGTAGCCGCCCTTCTGCGTGCCGAAGCTCAGGTACGCGACCGTGCCGCGCCGCCCCGTCACGCGATATTCGCAGCGGCCGTCGAGGCGCGCGTACTGGTACAGGTTGTCGGGATTGTCGGCGCCGATCTTCGCGGTCTCGTGCGACGGCGAGAAGAAGCCGGGCCACGCGCCGTCCGCGAACTCGACGTGCATTTCGAGCGCGATGCGCATCAGCCGGCTCAGGTAGCGGAACCCTTCCGCGCGCGTGAGCGGATCGCCGGGCGCGTCGGCGCGCAGGATCTGCTGTCCGCTGCGCTTCAGGGTGTCGCAGAAATCGGCCCAGGTCTGGCCCGAAAGCAATTGCGTGGCACGTGTGTCGTCCGTCATGTGTCATCTCCGCCGGTGGTCGAGCGCTCACCTTAAGCGAGCGCTCCACGCGCCACTTCGTCCGGGTGGACTAAGGAAAGATCCGCTGCGCCGCCGTGCCGGGGCTGGCCTGTTCCGGCCGATCACGCACGCTCCCCCGAACAAGAAAATTCGTGGGGGCTGGCGCAAGCTCGTCGTTGGCCGGAACAGGCCCTAGTCCACCCGGACGAAGAACGGCACTGCCCTCGCTCGATACCGTTGGCGTCATGCACGAAACGCCGCACATGTCGCGCGGCGCCGGCATGCAACAAGGAGACGAACGATGTTGACCCACTTGGAGCGACTGGAGGCCGAGAGCATCCACATCATGCGCGAGGTGGTCGCGGAAAGCGAAAACCCGGTGATGCTCTATTCGATCGGCAAGGACAGCTCGGTCATGCTGCATCTCGCCATGAAGGCGTTCTACCCGGCGAAGCCGCCCTTTCCGCTGCTGCACGTCGATACGACGTGGAAGTTCCGCGAGATGATCGCGTTTCGCGACGAGACGGCCGAGCGCCTCGGCCTCGACCTGCGCGTCCACGTGAACCCCGACGGCGTGGCGAACGACATCAATCCGTTCACGCACGGATCGGCCGTTCACACCGACGTGTGGAAGACGCAAGGGCTCAAGCAGGCGCTCGACCACTACGGCTTCGACGCCGCGTTCGGCGGCGCGCGCCGCGACGAGGAGAAATCGCGCGCGAAGGAGCGCATCGTGTCGCTGCGTTCGACGCAGCACCGCTGGGATCCGAAGCGCCAGCGGCCCGAACTCTGGTCGCTGTACAACGCGCGCAAGCGCAAGGGTGAAAGCCTGCGCGTGTTTCCGATTTCCAACTGGACCGAGCTCGACATCTGGCAATACATCCGTCTGCACGACATTCCGATCGTTCCGCTCTACTACGCGAAGGAGCGGCCCGTGGTCGAGCGGGACGGCGCGCTGATCATGGTCGACGACGAACGGCTGCCGCTGCGCGACGGCGAAGTGCCGCAGATGCGCAAGGTGCGCTTTCGCACGCTCGGCTGCTATCCGCTGACGGGCGCGATCGACAGCGACGCGAGCTCGCTCGACGACATCCTGCAGGAGATGCGCGACACGCGCACGTCCGAGCGCCAGGGACGGCTGATCGACAGCGATTCGGCCGGCTCGATGGAAAAGAAGAAACAGGAGGGATATTTCTGATGGCACACGTTCTCACCGCGCCCGAGGCACCCGGTATGCACGCCGACGATGGGCAGACGAAGGACCTGCTGCGCTTCATCACGTGCGGCAGCGTCGACGACGGCAAGAGCACGCTGATCGGCCGCATGCTCTACGAATCGAACATGCTGTTCGACGATCAGCTGACCCAGCTCGAAGCCGATTCGAAGAAGGTCGGCACGCAAGGCGGCGACCTCGATTTCGCGCTGCTCGTCGACGGCCTGTCGGCCGAACGCGAACAGGGGATCACGATCGACGTCGCGTACCGCTTCTTCGCGACCGCGCGACGCAAGTTCATCGTCGCCGATACGCCCGGCCACGAGCAATTCACGCGCAACATGATCACCGGCGCATCGACTGCCGATCTCGCGGTGATCCTGATCGACGCGCGCAAGGGCGTGCTCACGCAGACACGCCGCCACAGCCATCTCGTCGCGCTGATCGGCATCAGGCGCGTCGTGCTCGCGATCAACAAGATGGATCTGGTCGACTACGACCGAGCGGTGTTCGAGCGCATCGACGCCGACTATCGCGCGTTCGCGGCCGAGCTCGGCCTCCAGGAGATCGTCAGCATTCCGATGTCCGCACTGCGCGGCGACAACGTGATCGCGTCGAGCCCGCGCATGCCGTGGTACGCGGGCCCGCCGCTGATGCAGCATCTCGACACGCTGCCGCTCATCGAGCGCGTGACGCGCGACGAACCGTTCCGCCTGCCCGTGCAATGGGTCAACCGCCCGCATCTGAACTTCCGCGGCTATGCCGGCAGCATCGCGTCCGGCGAAGTGCGCGTCGGCGAACGCGTGCGCGTGCTGCCGTCCGGCAGGGAAAGCCGCGTCGCGTCGGTGATCACGCCGGCAGGCGAAGCCCACGTCGCGCGCGCCGGAGAAGCGGTGACGCTCACGCTCGCCGACGAAATCGACATCAGCCGCGGCGACATGATCGCGCGCGCCGACGCGCCGCCGGAGGTGGCCGATCAGTTCGAGGCGACGCTCGTGTGGATGCACGACGAACCGCTGCTGCCGGGCCGTCCGTATCTCGTGAAGCTGGGCACGCAGACAGTCGGCGCGACCTGCGCGACGCCGAAGTACAAGATCGACGTGAACACGCGCGAGCATCTCGCCGCGCGCACGCTCGCGCTGAACGAGATCGGCGTGTGCAACCTGAGCTTCGACCGGCCCGTCGCGTTCGATCCGTACGACCAGAATCGTCATACCGGCGGCTTCATCGTGATCGACCGCTTCACCAACGACACGGTCGGCGCCGGGATGCTGCACTTCGCGTTGCGCCGCGCGCACAACGTGCACTGGCAGGCCGTCGACGTCGACCGTGACGCGCGCGCGGCGCAGAAGGCGCAGACGCCGCGCATCGTGTGGCTGACCGGGTTGTCCGGCGCGGGCAAGTCGACGATCGCGAACCTCGTCGAGCAGCGGCTGCATGCGCTCGGCAAGCATACGTACCTGCTCGACGGCGACAACGTGCGGCACGGGCTCAACCGCGATCTCGGCTTCACCGAGGCCGATCGCGTGGAGAACATCCGGCGCGTGGCCGAAGTCGCGCGACTGATGCTCGATGCCGGGCTCATCACGCTCGTATCGTTCATCTCGCCGTTCCGCGCGGAACGCGACATGGCGCGTGCGCTGGCCGGCCCTGACGAGTTCGTCGAAGTGTTCGTCGACACGCCGCTCGCGGTTGCCGAGGAACGCGATCCGAAGGGGTTGTACAAGAAGGCGCGCAAGGGCGAACTGAAGCACTTCACGGGCATCGACTCGCCGTACGAGCCGCCCGCGCAGCCGGAACTGCGCATCGACACGGTGGCCGAGTCGCCGGAAGCGGCGGCCGATCGCATCGTCGCGTACCTGCTGCGCGAGCGCGTCGCCTGACCCTCGCCGGCCGCGTCGCACGGGCACTGCCCGCGTCGTCTACTCCGTTCGGATGACGCGGGCCGCCGGCCGGCCGGTATGCTCGTTCGGACGCATTCACCCCGCCCCAGGAGAACACGAGCATGCGGATCGCGCTGGCGCCCGACGACACGGCCGCGCACGACGGTTTCGACGACGCCGCATGGACGGCCCGCGAACTCAGCGCGTGGCTCGGGCTCGTCTATCAGGGCCTGTCGGAAACGACGCCGTGGGCGCGCTTTCTCGAAGCGATCCGCGTGCGGCTCGACGCGCGCTTCACGACGCTCGTGCTGCGCAACCCCGGCGGCTCGCGGCGCGGGCTCATCATCAACGCGTCGGCCCACGGCCCGCTGCTGCCCGGCGAGCCGTCGTACAGCGAGCAGTTCTATGCGCTGTGCCCGTTTCTCGACCAGCCACCCGGCCAGGTGTTCACGGCAGACGGACTGTTCGGCGCCGCCCGCTGGTGCGCGCACGATTTCTACCGGCAGTACCTGCAGCCGCTCGACCTGCGCTTCATCCTCGGCGCGAACCTGCGCGGCGAGCGCGGCGTCGAGTGCGCGTTCTTCGTGAGCCGCGCGCATCATGCCCGCGACTTCGACGCGGCCGAACGCGCGCAGGTCGCGACGCTGTTGCCCCACCTGCAGCGCGCGGTCGAGCTGCATGCGGCGCTCGACGTGCTCGACGCCGAGCGCGCACTGTACGCGGGCACCGTCGACCGGCTCGACGTCGGCACCGCGATCCTCGACGAGGATGGCCGCGTGATCAAGCACAACCGCATCGCCGAACGGCTGCTCGCGCAGCAGGACGGCCTGTGCCTGCGCCAGGAGCGGCTCCATGCGTCGTGCCCGCTCGACGAGCGCCGGCTGCAGAAAGCGTTGCAGGCCACGCTCGAGCATTTCCGCGCGGGCGCGCTGGGGCGCATCGAGGCCACCACGCTGTCGCGCCCCGGCGGCGCGATGCCGTTGAACGTGCTGCTGCGCCCGCTCGCGCCCTATCACGGCGCGGAGGACCGCCAGCACCGGCCGGCCGTCGCGGTGTTCGTCCGCGATCCGGCGTCGTCGCCCCAGACCTCGCGCGACATGCTGCACCGGCTGTTTCGCCTCACACCGATGGAAACCGAGATCGCACTGCTGCTCGTCGACGGCCTGACGCTCGACGAAGCGGCCGCCGCCACCGGCATCACGAAGAACACCGCCCGCGCACACCTGCGCGGCATCTTCGCGAAGACGGGCGCAACGCGCCAGGCCGTGCTCGTGAAGATGCTGCTGAACAGCGTCGTGTCGATGGCGTAGTGGGCGGCGCCCACCCGGGGGCGACGCCCATCGCAGCGCAGAGCGGGCCGCCGAGGATACGGTTGCCGTCAGGTCGAATCACGTCATACGTCATCAGACGTGATCGCGCCTAGTGATCTCCCGCTGCGATGTCTCATTATTTGGCCGAATTTCGGGTAAACCCGCGACGTCATGCCGGAATCTGAGGCGTACCATGTCGTACGACAACATACTACTTAGCTCACCACCTGACGCCGACGCGGGCCGCCGCCCCGTCCGCCGCCCGACCGGAGACTCCATTGAACACGCCTGCCCTGCCCGGCCGCGACCCGCTCGCGTCCGCCGTCTCGAAAGTGAAATGGCACGTGCTGCCGCTCGTGCTGATCATGTTCATCGCGAACTACATCGACCGCGTCAACGTCGGCTTCGTCGATCGCCACCTCGAAGCGTCGATCGGTATCGGCGCGGCGGCGTACGGACTCGGTGCCGGCCTGTTCTTCGTCGGCTACGCGCTGTTCGAAGTGCCGTCCAACCTGCTGATGCAGCGCTACGGCGCACGCATCTGGCTCGCGCGGATCATGGCGACGTGGGGCATCGTCGCCGCCGCGATGGCGTTCGTCTGGAACGACACGTCGTTCTACGTGCTGCGCTTCCTGCTCGGCGCAGCCGAGGCCGGCTTCTTCCCCGGCGTCGTGCTGTACCTGTCGCAATGGCTGCCGCCGCAGGAGCGCGGCAAGGCGATGGCGATCTTCCTCGGCGGCTCCGCGTTCGCGTCGGTGCTGTCCGGGCCCGTGACCGGCGCGCTGCTGTCGATCCACGGCTTCGGCCTGCAAGGCTGGCAGTGGATGTTCCTGATCGAAGGGATGTTCTCGGTCGCGCTGTGCGGCGCGAGCTGGCTGCTTCTGAAGTCGCATATCCGCGACGCGACGTGGCTCACCGCCGACGAACGCGCGGCGCTCCAGAACGCGCTCGATGAAGAACGCGCGACCCGCGACGTGCGCTCGAAGGTACACGTATCGGCCGCCACACTGCTGCGCGACCCGCAGATCATGCTGTTCTGCTTCCTGTATTTCGCGATCCAGCTCACGATCTACGCGGCCACCTTCTGGCTGCCGACCATCATCCGCAAGATGGGCGGCCTCACCGACTTCCAGGTCGGCCTCTACAACACGATTCCGTGGATGATCGCGATCGGCGCGATGTACGCCTTCGCGGTGCTGTCCGCGAAGTGGAAACATCCGCAGCGCTGGCTGTCGTTCGCGCTCGTGCTCGCCGCGTGCGGGCTGTTCGCGTCGACGTCGCACGATCCCGTCTGGTCGTTCGCGTCGATCTGCTTCGCCGCACTCGGCTTCAAGGCCGCGTCGTCGCTGTTCTGGCCGATCCCGCAGGGCTACCTCGACACGCGCGTGGCCGCGGCCGTGATCGCGCTGATCAATTCGATCGGCAACCTCGGCGGCTTCGTCGCGCCGACGGCCTTCGGCTATCTGAAGCAACATACGGGTTCGATCACGGGCGGCCTGTATGCGCTCGCGATCGCATCCCTCGTCGCCGCGGTCGCCGCGCTGTTCGCCCGCACGCACCGGCGCAGCGATCCGCCGAAGGGCCTGCCGGCCGACGAGTCCTTCACGAACACCGCACTGCTCCGCCATGCCGAACACTGACCGCCTGACCGTCGTCGTCTCGAATGCCGTCGACGGCGACCTCGCCACGTTCTCGCTCACCTCCGACGGCGCGCTCGCCCCGCTCGCCCGCTACCCGGCCGGCGACGTCGCGATGCCGGTCGCCGTGCAGCCCGATCGCGGGCGGCTGTACGTCGCGACGCGCGGCGCAGAACCGACGATCGTCGCATTCCGCATCGCTGCCGGCACCGGCGCGCTCGCCCGCATCGGCGCAACCGCGATCGACGCGAGCCACGCGTACCTGTCGCTCGATCGCAGCGGCCGCTGGCTGCTCGGCGCGTCGTACGGCGGCAACTCGCTGAGCCTCTACGACGCCGCGCGCGTGCGCGACGGCGACGGCGCGCCGCTGCAGGTCGCGCACGGCATCGCGAACGCGCATGCCGTCGTCGTGTCGCCGGACAATCGATTCGCGTACGTGAGCTCGCTCGGCTCGGACCGGATCTTCACGTTCGCGCTGGTCGAGGATGCAGGCGGCCTGCGCGCGGTCGAGCACGGCGAAACGCGCGTGCCGGGCGGCTTCGGGCCGCGTCACCTGCGCTTCGCGCGCGACGGCCACACGCTCGTCGCGGTCAGCGAATTCCAGGCCACGCTCGCGACCTTCTCGCGCGACATCGACAGCGGCCGCCTCGGCAACGCACAAGTCAGCGCGCGTCACCCGGCCGTCATCGACCTCGCGCAAGGCCATGCGCGCCCACCCGCGCCGACCGAACCCGCCGTGTGGGCCGCCGATCTCCACCTGACGCCCGACGAGCGCTTCGCGTATGTCAGCGAACGCACGTCGAGCCAATTGCTTTGCTATCGCCAGCATGCGGACGGCACCTTCGAACCCGCTCATGCGACGGCCACCGAAACGCAGCCGCGCGGCTTCGCGATCGATCCGTCGGGACACTGGCTCGTCGCATGCGGCGAGCAATCGGAATACGTGTCGGTCTATGCGGTCGAGCCAAGCGACGGCACGCTGTCGTTGCACGCGCGCGTGCCGGGCGGTCGCGGGGCGAACTGGGTTGCGATCGTCTGACGGGCCGATTGATCGCTGGATCGCATGGTCGATTGATCGATGCAGGGCGCGCCACCGACACCGGCCGCGCCGCCCGCCGCGCCGTCAGCGCCGCTCGCTCGGCGCGACGCCGGTCCAGCGCTTGAATGCACGCGTGAAATTGGCGCGGTCGGTATAGCCAACCCGCGCCGCGATCTCGTCGACCGGCAGGCGTGTGCCCTCGAGCAACCTGAGCGCATCGCGCAGCCGGATCTCGTCGAGTAGCGCGGAATAGGTCGCGCCGAATTCCGCGAGCTTGCGTTTCAGCGTGCGCGCCGACACGTGCAGCTCGCGCGCGACTTCGTCCACCGACGGATAACCGGCGTCGCCGCAGATCAGCAGGTTGCGCACGCGCTCGACGATACTTTCCGCATAGCCGAGCCGCGCGAGCTCGGCCTCGCATTGCTGGACGATCATCTGCGCGGTCTGCGCGTTCGCGGTGCCGATCGGCTCGTCGAGCAGCGACGCATCGCAGCGGATGCGGTTCGCGCTCGCGTCGAAATGACAGCGCGGCAGCCGCTCGCGATAGCGCTCGAACCACGGCGGTTCGGGCCATTCGAAATGCAGCTCCGCGCGCGACCGCAACGTGCGACCGGGCGCGGGATCGAGCAGCGAGTTGAACAGGATCGCCGTCTCGACCAGGAAGTTCTCCACCGCGAACTGGCGCAGCCGGCCGAGCGGAAATGCCTCGAGCACGTCGATGTCGACAATCCCGTCGAGCTGCGCGAGCCGCACCGAAAAGAACGGCACGCGCGTCGGCAGGTAGCGGATACCGAGCGCGATTGCCTCGCCGAGCGTCGCGCAGCTCATCAGCCCGAAGCCGATCAGGCCGGATTTCGTGAGACTGCTGCGCAGGCCGATCTCGATCGCGATCGACGGATCGTCCGTCGCCTCGAGCAGGTTGAACACGATCGCCGCCTGCTGCAGCGGCGTGATGCGCGCGTCGGGCTGGGCGAGCCGGTCGCGCTCGACACCCGACCCGGCGAGAATTCGGCCGCCATCGATGCCGCGCTCCTCGGCGAGCATCAGCATGAACAGCGCATACGCGGACGATACCGTCGCCTTGTTCAGCTGGCGCGCGGCATCCGGGACGGACAGGGCCATACGGCGGACTCCGGAGCGGTTTTCGGCGGATTGTAGCGTCGCTGGCCCGCAATGACACCACGTCGGCACTCTAGCCGCATGACGCCGCATCGCACCCCGGCGCGCGGGTCAACGTGGCCCGAAATGACACCATCATTGGCACCGGCGGCCCTCGCGTGCGCCACGAGGCGCACCTATGCTTGTCACATCGGCATTGCGCCCCACTCTCTCTGCTCGGATTCCGGTCGATGAGCCAATCTGCACGAACCGTCTTTCGTCACGACGCCGACAAGGTCGCGTACGTCCGCCGCGAGGTCAACGCCGCGAGCGACGCGATCCGCGCGCGCTTTCCGCTGCTCGACAACCAGAACCTCGTCGGCGCGACCGTGATGGCCGTGTCGGTGAGCGCGATGCTCGCGATCGCCTGGCTGTATGCGCGCGGCGCGATCGCGTGGTACGTCGCGCTGCCGCTCGCCGCGTTCGTCACGTCGCTGATCCACGAACTCGAGCACGACCTGATCCACCTGATGTACTTCAAGAAGACACCGTGGGCCTATCACCTGATGATGGCGCTGTGCTGGCTCACGCGGCCGGGCACGATCAACCCGTGGACGCGCCGGCGCATGCACCTGCATCACCACAAGGTGTCGGGCGGCGAATCGGATCTCGAGGAATTCGGCATCACCAACGGCGAACGCTGGGGCGTGAAGCGGCTGCTGATGATCGCGGACGGGATGCTCGCCGTCGTGCTGCGGCCGGAGGCGATGCGCCGCAAGGTCAGGCAGTACGTGGCCGCGCAACCGGTGCAGGATGCGGCCGAACGCGCGCAATTGCGCATCGAGCAGGTGTCGTCCTACATGCCGATCGGTCATGCGTACTACGCGCTGTGGCACGCGTTCATCGTCTATCACGCCGGCCTGATCGCGCTGCATGCGTTCGGCTATGCGGTGACCGTGCCGACCGTCGTCGAGCGCGTGATGCACGTCGTCGATTTCCTCGCGGTCGTGTGGCTCGGGCCGAACTTCGTGCGCAGCTTCTGCATCAACTTCGTCAGCTCGAACATGCATTACTTCGGCGACATCGATTCGCGCAACGTGATCCAGCAGACCCAGGTGCTCAACCCGTGGTGGATGCTGCCGTTCCAGCTGTTCTGCTTCAACTTCGGCAGCACGCACGCGATCCATCACTTCGTGGTGCGCGATCCGTTCTACATCCGGCAACTGACCGCACGCACCGCGCATAAGGCACTGCGTGAAGTCGGCGTGCGGTTCAACGACGTCGGCACGTTCAAGCGTTCGAATCGCTGGGGTGCGTATCGTCCGGTTCGCGGTGTGCGCGGCACGCGGCGGGCCGACGCTTGACGGCAGCGGGCAGTTCGCGGCGCTGCTCGCCGCGCTGGTCCCGTTAGTCCGTCAGTCGCCGATCGGGGGCATCGGCCCCTGCCCGCGGATCCACGCCCAGTTCGCGAGTTCGGCCATTTCCTTGTCGCCGCGGCTGTCGCCGTAGGCGAACAGTTTCGCGGGCAGCCGATTGCCCCACCAACCGCGCAAGCGCACGACCTTCTGCGGGCCCCAGCAGTTCTCTCCGTTCAGCCGCCCGGTGAACGTGCCGCGCTCGAACGCGAGGCGCGTCGCGAGCACCGTGTCGATGCCGGCCGTCTTCGCCCACTTCTCCAGATACAGCGACGGCGATGCGCTCACCAGCACGACTTCATGCCCGCGCGCCTGATGCTCGCGCACCCGCTCCAGCATGTCCGGACGCACGAGGTTCGGCAGGTAGCCGTCGACGAAGCTGCGCGCCAATACGTCGAGCGCGTCCTCGCGGATCGGCCCGAGCGCAAACCACGCGAACTTCGCCTTCGCATCGCCGCGCGACAACAGTCCCGCCTTCATCGCGACGATCCAGGGCAGCGCGCGCAGCCCGGCCCATGCGAATCGCGGCGTGCCGACCGCGTAGCGGACGAAATGACGGAAGCTGTCGGTGGTCGTGATGGTGCCGTCGAAATCGAATGCGGCGACGATGCGGTCGGTCATGGAGAGGCGGGAAAGCGATGAGATGCCCGGGAAGATAGCAGACTCGCGCGGCCGTGCGGCCGGGCACGGGCGTAACTGGGAGCATGGCCCTTCTGCGCGGCCGGATTCGATACGAAGCAGGCCGCCGCGCGACCCGCGGAAGGCGGCTTTCCGGCCGATTTCGGCGGATCGCCCAAGGGGGTGGCGACCATCCGCCAGAGTTTGCTATACTCTCGGTCTTCCGGAGAGATGGATGAGTGGTTTAAGTCGCACGCCTGGAAAGCGTGTATAGGTTAATCGCCTATCGGGGGTTCGAATCCCCCTCTCTCCGCCAGACAATGGCAAAAAAACCCGCAAACTCAATGACTTGCGGGTTTTTTTGTTTTTCGACCCATCATACAACCCATCATCAAGCAGAAATTCGCCAGCGCTGCTGAATTTCGCTGCGCCTCCCTGTCGTCACGAAATGTCGGTGACATCGGCACCACGCGGAGGCGTTCCGTTCCCGGCACGGCACGCCACGCCACGCCACGCCACGCACAATAAAGTACGATTCACCGACAGGTGCGGTGCGGTGCGCAACTCAGCGACTACTCGCAGCCAACAACTGACATACGCCAAACCAGCGTTCACGATCGCTATGAAGCCCCGCGCGAAATCCTCAACCCGCCGAAGCAAGGCACCAATGACTAAGGACATGCTGCTGCCCTTGTCAGCAGCCGTGGCCCGAAAAAAATCGCTGGAACATCACCTTGCACTGACCTCGTTGCAGAGCGGCAACGGAACCGCTGATGCCATCAGCAAGGTATTCCAAACGATCTACCTCGCGTACTTCGTCCATGAAGCGACAGTCGGCCGTCACGACCTAGATCAGTTCCGGGTCGCCGAAGCCGCAGTGGCCGAATGTGCGGTTGCCGCGAAGAAAACCGGGGCCTTCGAAATTCCGGCCAGTGGTCGCGCCGCTGTCGAACATGTCCTGCTGATGCACGATCAGCAACTGGCGAGCACGCCCGCCCACGTGATCGCGACGGCCCATGTCCGTCTGGCTCAGTTCGTAGCAGACGACAGATTGTCGCCGATCGCCGACGTGTGAATTTTGGCTGCGTGGTACTGGCTGCTTATGTGCTTCTCCGCCGCTCAACGCCCCCCTTGCGGCGGACGTGATGTGCAAGTCCGGCGTGACAACCAGTGTTCACGAACACCAATGAGTCGACCTTAGCGGGCGGTATCGATCTATTGCGCCTCGTCAACCACTCAGAATGTCGGCCATGCCGTTCAATTTTAGATATAAATCACAAATCATCGGATTGATCTTTTTTGTCGCTTCCATTATTTATAAATCCATCGGAACTTCTCTTAATTGTGGACCGAAGAATTTCCAAGAAAGTGTGATTGCGAGCGGCCGCATCCGAGACGATAGCATCAAATGACATTACAAATATCGGAGTGGGAACAACCGTTTGATCATTACGATAGGTTGGAAACTCTTGATAATATACCCGCCCTTTTGAGAATAAGGGAGCCCACTTCTGCTGCCGCAAACTTCTCGCAAACGAATCATTAATTTCAAGTACAGCGTAGTACCAGATGCGTTGAATATTGTTGCAATATTGAGCCAACTTGTCGGCCCGCTCCAGCAACTGATTAACCGCATATTGATTTTCTTTCTCGTCGTCCGTTTTCTTTTTTATTTCAATAACCACGACATCGACAGGAGTGGAGTCGTCAGGGTCTGCGGAAAAAATAATTGCTATATCCGGCCGTCCAGACTCCTCTGCAACCTCTTCGTTGAGACGAATGGCATTGATGACTTTATCCATGCGAGCCTCGCTCAACATTGTGCGAAATGTCATGAACTTATCATCGAGCAGCCAAGCATTGTTCTGGTAAACATCGCTAACAATAGCGTCCTGATCAAAATCTTCCCATCTTGGGACGATAAGGTTATGAATTTCCTCTTCCGAATTCTCCCGAGTCATGGATTTCATCTTCGCGATGATTTTTTCCCGGTAAAGGATGTACTCGGTGAGTGTTCTAGCCGAAGCTTCCAACGATTTTTCGTAAATTGCATCACTCAGGTGCTCGCACTGCAAAATTTCCTTCTGAATTCTGAAGAATTTTTGCTGAGCGCTGTTTAGAGCTTCCTCGCGATCGATCAGGCCAACAGTTGAGGTGTCGAAATACCCGAGCAAGTGCGGGAACTGATCTTCGAATTTCTTCTCTGTCTTGGCGTTGATTTCGGATATTTTTGGAATATTCTCCGCAAGTACATTTCCGATCTCCCTGCGCAACAATGCATAGAGAGCCGACTCAGATAACCCATCCGGCAGAAGTAGTTTCTGACGTGAACTATCAGCACTCGCACCAAAAACATCGGACGAAAAAATGAAAACAACGGAATGCCCATAAGGAATGGATGAGGGCTGAATAATATTAATGGGTATGGTGCGCCCATCAATACTCACCGCAGTTAAAAGATTGGCCGGCGCAGCGGTCTCTTTAATGCAATAGTGCATATCGATGCTCGAATGAACATCAACAGCATCATCCCAAATTTTTTTGAGCTTTAACTCGGGCAAGTCATCGGGGGTAATGGTCGCGTCGCTAGAAAAAAATTCCTTTTGCGCATTGCTCTCATCAGTTTCGAGACCAATTGCGATCCTGAAACAAACCCCTTTATCATGAAGATCGTTGAGCGTTGGCAAGAAGTGGAAAATAATTTTTTCCTTGAGACTACCTGGCTTCAAATCATCGTACGACTTCACCTTACCTTTAGAGAATTTGGTGAATAGCAACACTGTCTCGTTATTAGACGCCACATCAGGGAGGCGCTCAACCTCGGACTTCCCGTCAAAATTCTCCTTAAAAATGAATCTTCGTCGCTTCCCCTCCCACTTACTGCTAATTTCGACGCTATCAAAATAATTCAAAAAAACGAGGCGACCGATCCCCTTATGAAATCCATCCTTTGGTTTCATGAGGGTTTTGAAGCGACCGAAGCTTTCGTCGGTAAATCCTGATCCGTTGTCGGAAATCTTGACGTTGAGCGTTTCAGACGCAGTGAATGACTGAATCGAAATCTTGATATCGATCTCGGTTGCATCCGCATCCAACGCATTCGCGATAGCTTCGTAATAGACCAAAGCCAAAGACGGGTTCGGGAAAAATAATTTTATTGCGCTTGAGGTCTCGATGTCCATTTCTCATCTCGTGCGGTTATTTTCCTGCTGACTGCTATAGTTCTCTGTAGGCCAAAGAAGGCAGTCAATGCTGTTCGGCCACCTTCTTTCCTTGTCTACTAGTGAGGATAAACCAAACAGCATCTGCGCACTCAGCCCAATGCTAAAGACCACTCACTCAGACATCGACCGACATGACGTGTTGCGACGCGATGAGTAACGGCGGCACCGGTTGCAAACGCACAGATCGTCATTGAGCGGTACGCGGCGTGCGATCAACAAAAGCTGTTCCACTCGGTGACAAATAATACTGCGCACGGACTCATCGCAAGACTCAAAGCGAGGTTCCAACATGGCAACCGCCGAATCCACCGCCGTTGCTCGCCGCGCCGCCGCAACCGAAGATTCCACAGCCGCCAAGCAGCGACAGCGCCGCCAGCGCAACAACAACACCAATTTTTCTCAGTCGCATACTTACCTTATCAATGATGCGGCCGTGTCGAAAGGATTTCCGATAACGCGACGTGAAGCACGCCCCACGTCAGCAGTATCGCGACGACCAGCCACCTGACTTTCGAGCGCTGGATTCGTGGCGCGGCTGGTTGTTCCGTCATGTCGCTGCTGGAACGAATGAAGGTGAGCTTTTTCAGGTCACCAATCCCGCTACTCAATTTCTGCATTGTTAGTCCGCCTACAGCGTCTTGTCCGGCACATCGTCCGGGTGCGCGTTCACGATTTCGAGACGACCATTTCGCTCTGCAACCGCGCGACGCATCGAATACAGTCGCCCACATCCTGCGCAGTTCCAGACGTGCGAACCGAAAGGCTTCGCCGTGCCGACCCGGCCGCAAAACAAGCACGGCGTCTTGGGACCCGGCGTTACGCCGATCGTGATTCGCGCGCTCAAGCTACCGTCCGGTTCGAGCCGGTCCGCCACCTGCTCAAAAATGTCACGCCAAGACATAATCTGCTCTTCCATTACCGCGAACACTTCCGACAGTTGGCTGTACGGCAACGGCAAGGATAGGTAGTGGATCAGACCACGCATACGTGGCAGGCTCTTCACGCGAACCAACGTGAACGGTGTACCGGTTCGCCGATTGAACATCTTGCGACACGTGGAACAGCGAAACATCGGAAACGGATGTGATGGCAGTCTGTTCAGTTCATACGTTCGCATGCTGGTGCAGTACCGACAGGCTGGCGCTCGCCCACTTTGCGAATGAATCTCATCGAACTCTTCCGTCAGCCGTCGTGTGAGTTCAAGGTCCTCACGCGCCCCGCCCTCTTCAAAATGCCATTGCGCAGGCATGATCGCTGTCGGCAGTCCGCCGAGCTTCACGCGTGCTTCCCATTTTCCGGTTGGGTCCAGTTCGATTAACCACGAACGTAGCTCCTTGACCCTCGTCGCAATATTCATGGATTCCGTTTTGAGCATCGTCGCAACGGCCGAACGGCTGATCGGTTGCGATAGAAGCGGTAGCAGCGCCTTCATCTTTTGTGCGTGACGCCCATGCAGGGGCGTACCATGCAGCCGGGTGAATTCGCGATCACATGCCCGACACAGGAAGCGCGGAATTCGGTGACCACTCAAGGCGTTTCGGTATCCACGGATACCAACGTGCGCTGAGCCGCAATGGAAGCATGGCGGACGTGGCTCAGAATTCGGCGACAGCAACGCATCGATATGCCACCGCAAAAAAGCGGTTAGCTCGCGATCTTCCTGCATAGGTTGCTGTCGTGAACTCGTCATAGGCAAACGAACCTTACCCGACAGGGGCAGCACTGACATCTTGGCACTTTGGTGCGGCCTTGATGCTGACCGGCTCCGTCTGAACGTGCTCACCTACGACAGATAGCCTTCGAACGTTGAGTTGGAGACTATGCGATGCATTGCTTGCGAACGCTTCGTAATCTTTGCCAGCCTGAGGAACGAAAGTACGCGCAAGGTGCTGAAACGGACTTCTAAAAACGAAGCCATTAAAATCAGGCAACGAGTCACCACCGTATTCGACCGAAATCGTCAGTGGCTCGTTGGCTTTGATCACATACTCGTCATAGTATCGATACGCGTCCTCTGGAACGGGCATCCCGATCGTCGTGTTGGCGAGATGTAGCGTGCGTGGTTTGGCCACTGCCATTCCCCCGCCACCGAAACCGAGTACACCTTTCTTCGGTTCGCATGCCGTGTTGAAGAAGAAGTGCGTGGATGCGCCAAAATAAACGCGAATCCTCGCATCAGTTGCAGGATCGTAGGCCGCGCTGTGCGTGTTCTGCGACGCACAGCCAGCCAACAATGTGCCGAGTGCGACGGCCATCAACGTATTTTTAAACATCACTGAATTCTATCTTCGATAATTTCAGAACTGCGCTGTAACCTGAAATCCAACCGTGACACGCGCAGTCGGGAATCCGGACGGCTTGTAGACCGGCGTACCGGCGAACAGGTCGTAGCCGTAACCGCCGAAGCGCGTTGCAACGCTGCCTTTAACGCCGATCACTGCCCCGGCCAGTTGCGTACCGACCAGCGCGACAGGCTGCGGTCCCCAAACGCGGCCGTAATCGAGTCCTGCATAAATCGCCTGCCCCGTCTGTCCGATGGGCATTTGCAGTTCGTTGCGCCAGTAGAAGCCGCGCGCCGCCGCCAGCATCGTTTCGCCGTCGAAACCGCGGACCGTGTAACGGCTGCCGATCGTCAGGTCATCGATGTAGTACAACGTGTTGCCGGTGTATTGGCCGTGAAAGGTCGTCACGTAGCGGAACGGCTGTTGCGCGATCGCGAACGGCACTGACAGGTTCGCATCCAGCACGGCCATTTTGTAGCGGTACGTCGGCCCGCCGTCCATTGCCAATACATCATCCTGTGCGCCAAACGTGCCGATACCTTGCCTGTACGCAAGCGTGCCATCAAACTGCGCGCCGCCGAAATAGTGGCGATCGGTCAGCCCGAATTCAACGAACGTGTTGTTACGGCGCTGCTGCGGAATCTCAGTATCTTCGATGAAGCTCTGGCCGAAGCGACGGGACAAGCGGACATAGCCGCCGAATACGTCGTTCTGACTGCGGGCAAGCACGCGTGCCAGTTTGAAATCGATCGTCTTGGAATTCCCGCTCGCCACGAACGTCTGATTAACCCCCGCGATTTGCTGGTAGTACGTGTTCGTGTAGGCCGATAACGTCGCGGTCCAGTAGCCCCACGGGATCGAATAGAAACCGTTCCAGCCGTGCGAACCAAGGCGCTTGTCGCCAAGTTCGAGGTCTTGGCTCACGCCGACGTTGAAGATGTCGTTCAGGCCGAGCGGGTTGTCGATGCCGATCGACAGGTTGCCCTGCAACTTGCCGGTCGCGCGCGTGCCCGAGTTGTCGATCGACGCGACGACCGTCCAAGGCTTGCCGCGTTTCACATCGAGCACGACATCGCTTTCGCCCGGTACATCGGCCGGAACGATTTGCATCGAAACATCTTGACTGGTGACCCGCTTCATTTGCTCCAAGCCTTGTTCTAGGTCACGCAGGTTCAGCAGATCGCCGTCGCGCGTCGGAAACGCCGTTTTCCACGTGCCGCGAAATTTCTCGTCGGAGAACCGCACGTGTCGGATCGTGCCGGGGATCAGTGCAACTTTCAGCGTGCCTGTCGACAGGTCCTGTTCGGGCAGCAGCACGCGCGTCGTGATGTAGCCGCGTGACAGAATGTCTTGCGACAACGCTTTTACAAGCACGTCCAGCCCTTGCTTGCCGATGCACTGCCCCGTGTAGTGTTCGAGCCATTCACGCGCGAACGCAAAGCGGTCCATCGGCAACGCGGATTCGCCCTGCGCTTTCACCGTGGCCGGTAACGAATCAGGAACATCAAGCGTGAAGCGGTCAATCCGAAAACACGGCTGTTCGTTCGGCAACGTCGGATATGTTTCGGCGTGTGGCACTTCTGATCGCACAGAAGGGGCGTGCAACTCCGCGTCACGCTGTTGCGCGTCGCGTTGCTGCTGTGCCTGTCGATCCTGTTCCGCGTTTGCGCGTGCGGCAGCGGCTTGGTCTGCAGGTGTGGGGGCCTGCTGCGCCTGAACCGCAAGCGATACAAAAGCCGCAAGCGGTACTGCCGCCAGCCGTTTAATTGTTTTCATTGTCAGACGGGCAGAACCCTGAGGTAGATTAAATGGCACAACTGTTCGTTATCACATTTCGCGACGCATCCGCTCATCGAGTCATCGCTATTTTAGAAAGAACATCCTCATCTGAGTCAATTGACATAACTGGATCATCATAACCATCGATGTTATCGCTTAACCATTGCTCCCCGGGGCGGTGAACATGAAATTTTGTCACAACACTAAATTCATCGGCACTTACGACAGCGGTAAGTTGTGGCATTTGTTGCATCGCGTTCCAAATCGCAAACACCTCCTTCACCAGCAGGACAGCCTGAGCAAGTGGTAAATCCGGGTCGTAATCTTCGACGTGCAAAGAATTGACGAAGCATTCGTAGCCGGTGCAATCGGGAAAGCTTCCGCGCGTCGCGTTTGTTGATCCCAATAGAGCACGCAAGAAATAACACTCGTCACGCACTTCGAATCCACTATCTGCGATGCTCTTTAACGACGGGTTGAGCAGACAGTTCAGTCGCGCTTCGCTCAAGGCATCCTTCATCGGTCGATTAATTTTCATCATTTACCCCCGAGATACTTGTCGAGTCCTTTCTGAATTGCCGAATTGAAGCTCGGATCGATCCGCCAAGGACCGCGACGCCAGCCGTCACCGGCCCACCCAACTACAACGCGTAGTGTGTAACCATCTAAATCACGACAAGGATTTAATCAACTCCAACGCCATAGCCAGCCTCTCCCTAACATCACGTGAGTGCCGCTTATTCTGATATGTGGAAAGTTCGACCATGCGCAATTTTGGCGGATAAGAATTCGCACCATCGCCTCTCACAATCTCAATCTGTGCAATGCTCATCTGACCAATCAATACCCAATAAATATCTTCAGCCTGATCCGGTATCCAATTAATCACGAATGCATGTTTCAGCCCCGGAAAAAATCGACGCAGGGCTACGCCTAGTGCATCCGAATTATCGTTCGAAAGTAGATTGGCGGATCGCTCAATCAACTGACTCCGCATCGCTCTCGCACCTTCCTGCCTACTCGAATTCATTTCAATTTCCCTGGAAATGCGCTCACAAGATTCCCAAATTTGTCTGTCAAGACAGTCATGACCGATGTCGGCTGACTGTTATTGAATTTATCTGTCCCAATGGGCCTACCAACATCAACCTCTCTGACGTATCGAATCCCATCTGCGCTTGACAACTCTCTTGTAATCGGTGTTGATACCGTATTGGGGTCTTGAAGCAGCTTTCGTACGTCGCTTTCACTAATTGTAAACTGGCTTGCGTTCACATTTGGATCAAGATGGCGATCGCCGATGTGATCCATACCATCATTCGTGATATTGATTCGCGACTGTGCACGGCCCGGTGCCGAATTCGTACTGTCGCCCGACTGCTGATCGTTGCCACTGGACAATATAGGCATACCCGGCGCATAGCCCGCAACACCCGGCTTCGCAACTTGCCCTCCCGCCCCTGCCTCTCCTGCCAACACCAACCCCGGACTCGCCGTAGGCGGCTTACCACCGCCAACGCCGATAACCGCGTTCAATCCATTGGCAATACTCTGCAATACTAGATCAAGCGCCGTCGTTTTCTTACGGACCGCGCCTTGCCCACTGGCCTCTTCAAGCGTGTCCGTATCCGTATGGTTCCACTGGTTGTACAGGTTCACATTCGAAGCAGTAGCTGCGCCCGCTGTTCCACCGACCAGCCCGCCCAATGCACCGATGAGCAGGTTGCCTGACACCTTCCCGGCAAGTGTCGAGTCCGTCGCACCAGCCACCGCATTTGCGGCCTGCTTCGTCTGATCGGCCAGCAACGCTGCCAGTCCTGCTCCGGCCGCGCCCTGTGCCGCGCTCCCGATTCCGCCGCCGCCCAAGCCGCCAATGAGCGCGCCGCCCGCTATGTGCAGATAAAGTCGGTTAGTTCCGCCTTCGTCCCACGAATCGGCTTCGGCTTGATAGGCAGCTTGCGCCGTCGTATCGCCCGCCAGCTTGGCCGCATCGGCAGCATGTTGGGCTTCCTTCTGCTTCATATCCGCATAAGCGCCGATGCCTTGTGCCACAACTTGACCTGCAGCTTGTGCAGCGTTCATCACGTCGGCCTGCTTATCCAGCAGGTTCTGCACATCCGGCGTTTTCGATACCGTTCCGTTCAGATTCGACGTGTCGCGATTCAGGTTAGCCAGGTCCTGCGTCTGGCCGGTCGGATTCGTGATGTTGATCGTGCCCGCGCTCACACCGCTTCGTGTGGTAGCGTTCTCACTACCACTATCCGACTGCGAAATCATCGGCGTCACACCGCCTGCACCGCTGACCGATCCCGTTCCGATCGACTTCCCGGTGACGCCAACGCCTGCGCCAGCGCTAAAGCCGCTGCTATCCGCATTGTAGGTCGAATGATTTTCGATATCGCGATAGGTCAGCGTACCTGTCGTCAGCGTGTTTTTCGACGGATCGGCCGTGCTGGCAATCGCCGCGCCCGTCAGGTCGGTATTGCCCTTGACGTTCACATTGAAGCCACCATCGCCCGCCTGAATCCCGGCCTGTTCGTTCACGCCCGCGAAATTGCCGTTCGCGTTTCCGTGCGACGAACTGAAGCTTGCACTACCACCCATCGTACTGACGCTGATGCCGCCGCCTGCGCTGCTTTGATGCGCGCTGCTGACGGTCGTATCTTGCACACTGCGCATGTTCAGGTTGCCGCCTACGTCGGCGGTAACAGTGCGACCGGATACGGTCGAACCGATCACATTCGTATCGCCGCCGCTGAGAAGCGTCACGCTGTTCGCACCCGTTACGTGCGAATTGTTTTGCATCACGGCATCGCTGTTGCCGTCGCCATGCGCGCGCGACATGGCGGCCGACACCCCGATACCGTTCGTGCCGATCGACACACCAACGCTTGCGCTTGACGACGAATTCGAGCTGCGCGTCGAATCGGTGTTCGTCGTGTTCTGCAGGTCAATCTGATTCTTCGCGGCCAACAGCACATCGTTGCCGGAAACGTTCGAACCGGCGACCGTGATATTGCCGCTACCGGGGGTGCCGTTACCCGTCGCAATCAGCGCAGTCGTACCACCGGCCGACACGCTCGAACCACGTTGCGTCGTCTGGTTTTCGGACGTATCGAGACGACTATGGCTCGATCCGACGCTGATTTGAACACCGATGCTCGGCGTGCCGCCGCCTGCGAGCGCACCACCCGTCAGACCAGCCACACCCATTGCAGCATTGCCCGCCGCCGCAATCGCGTGCAGGGCAGTTGCACGACTGTCGCCGCTTCCGCTCTTTGCCGCCTGCGCCTGCTGATACGCACCGTTAATCGCATCGCCGATGCTGCCCGACAAGCCGAGCGTGACGCCGCTGCTGCTGGTTGTCTCGCTATGGGCCCTGTTGCTCGTATCGGTTGCTGAATCGATCACCACGTTCGCAGCCGTACCGGTCAGGTTCTTTCCAGCAATCAGATCGCTACCCGTCACGTGCAACGTATCGCCCGCCTTGATAGTCAAATCGCCATTGAGCGAACCAATCGTGCTCGCGTTGTTCGTGACGGACGAAGCGTGATCCGTATCGGTCTTTTTCTGTGTGCCAATACTCACGCTCAGCCCGCTCGTACCGATACCCGAATGCGTTTCGTGATAGTAGCTGTCCTGCGTGATCGTATCCTTGGACGTCGTGATATTGACGTTGTTAGTCGCCGCAAGATTCACATCGTTCGTGCCAACGACCGTGCTGCCCTGAACGGTCAAATCATGACCCGACTGAATGTTGACCATATTGCCCGACACGGTACTGCCGACGCCGACATTCGCCTGCGTGTTCTGCATCGAATCGGTTTTCGTGCTGCTGACGAAGCTGCCGCGCTGGACTTGCACCGATTGGTACTTGTCGTGTTCCTCGCGGGCTTCGTTGATCGTAACGTTGCCCGTCGCCGCGATGTTCGCCGCACCGGCGCCATTCTCAACGCCATTTGTCATGCCCGCAGTAAGCGACGAACCCGTGAGCGTCACGTTGCCTTTCGACGCGTCGGCACTTGCTGCCGCGAGCGTCGCGTTGCCGCCCGCCGTGAATTGCGTACCAACCGCATGTTCGTCGTAGTTGTGATCGACTTCCTTGCGCGTCTTGCTGTCCGCCGCGACGTTATCGAGCTTCGCGGTATCCGTGACCGTCGTCGCCGTCAAATTCCCGCCTGCAAGCGCAGACAGGTCTTTTCCGGCCGATACGGTCGCGCCCTTCAGCGTCATGTCGTTACCGCTCTGCATCCCCAAGCTACCGCCTGCAGTGATGCCGCTGGTCACGTTCTTCGTCGTGGACTCTTCCCAATGATGCTGATCGTTCAGATACATCGATTGGTTCGTCGTGGACTGAACCGTGTCGACACTGATATCACGACCCGCCGTAACCAGCGCGTCGCCGCCAGCCGACAGATTCGCGCCGTGAAGCGTCAGATCGCGGCCCGCTTGCGCGGACAAATCGCCCGTTGCCGCAATGGTGCCTTGCTGACCAAGCAACGTTTGGTTGACCTTGCTCGCGCCTGATGCACCGCTCACGCCAACCGTATCGACCAGCGTCGTATTAACGATATCCCGACCCGCGCTGACTGCGACGCGATTGCCCGTAATCATCCCGGATGCGTTCACTACATCATTGCTCGCCGACACGACGGTCGTGCCGTTTTTGCTGTCGCTGGAAATCGTACCGCCGCGATTCAAAATATCCGTTGCGGTCAAGACGGTTTTCGAGCCACCCTTGATGACGCCCGAATTGGTCGTGCTGCCAGCCGTATGAATTTCAACATCGTCCGCCGCGATCAATGCCCCGGTCGGTTGCAGATCGTTCGCATGCGTTTGCGCCATATAAACGACCGGCGCCAACACGTGTGTCGTGCTGCCGTCAGGCAGCGTCACGGTCTGGTCAACGAGCCACACGATATCGCTCGTCAACGCATCCATCTGCGCTGCCGTCAACGCCATCCCGGGCACCAAACCGAATTCCTTCGCATAGTTCGCACCGTTCGTCATCAGGGCGCGATACTCATCCTCAGCACTCGCGTAACCCGGCAGGAACGTACGGCCGGTCAACTGCGTAATCTGGTTACGCACCATTTGCTGCTCGTACATCCCGTCACCCAAGCGCTTTTCGATGCTCGCCGGGTTCAGGTTCAACTGGCCGAGCATGTAGTCGCTCGAAATGAAGTTCGTATAGCTCGTCAGGCGCGGATCGGTGACGATCAGATACGGCTGGCCGGGGACGGGATGAATCGAGTACATCCCGCTTGTCGGCAACGTAATCGACAAAGCACCCGTTGCACTTGCCACCGATTGCAGCGCGGGAACGGTCGTCGTTCCGCTGGCCGCGCCGACCTTGGACGGATTGCTGCCCGATACGCCTTGATTGGCCGCGTTGTTGCCAAGCGTGCCCCCCGTTGCACCGGTCGCGGAATTTTGTGCCGCAACGTTCTGGTTGTTCACGTTCTGCGCATCGATCGACACCGACTGATTCGCGATGATCGTGCCTCCGGTTCCGCCGATGGCAATCGGCGTGTGAACAACGGACGGTTCAACGATCGTGCCGCGATCCTGCGTCGTGTCCTCGTTCCACGCGTACATCGAAACGATATTGTCAGTCTGATACTGATACAGCGTTCGGCCGACGTTGTTCACGACCGTGCCGCCGTAGCTTCCGCTACCAACAGAGCCGCCTTGCTGCGTGCTGCCGATTTGGATCGACTTACCAGCGGCGATCGCACTGTAGTTGTTGTTGATCGTTCCGACGTTCGCCATCGTGATACTGCCACCGGCCACCAGTTGAGCTTGTTGCGCCTCGCTCGTTACTTTGTCCTGTTGGACAGTGGTCGTCGTATCGCGCCAAATTTCGACACGCTGATAGCCGTTGTGGCCATCGCTGCGCGTCTTGTATTCCGAATCCGGAACGTAGTTGACGTGCGGATCGTACGCATCCCAATAGTTGACCGTAACCGTGCCGTCCGCGTTGGTCGTCAACGTGTTGTAATAAATCGTCTGCTGCTTGCCGTTCACGTTCACGACCAGCACCTTGTCGGTCGCGTTCGGTCCGGACGTTTCCGATACAACCTGCGAAGGGCTATAGGTTGAAGTGAGCGGCGTTTTATAGCCGTTCACCCACATTGCCTGTGAGCAGCCGCCGTTCGGGTCCGCGTTCATCGTCGCGCACACGATGTATTTCTGGCGCTTCGTTTCGTGCGTGCTCGACGTGCTCGTCGTTTCGGTTGTGACTGTCGGTGCGGGGCGCGTATTGGTGAACGTGCCCGCTGCGAGTTCAATGTTGCCTTGTGCTTCGATCGTCGATTGATCGTTCAGCACATTTTGCGTGCGGTTCGCGAGCAAGCCGTTTGCGTCGCGCTGACCATTCGCCGCGATATTGATATCACCGACGCTGAACAGGTTCGCACCGCCCGTGTTCGACAACTGATTCGTCGCGTACAGATTCAACTGATTGGCAGCAGCAAATACAGCAGCAGCACCGGTATTCGTGATCGTATTGGCATTCGCCGTTACGTTGGCACCGATCACGGTGCCCGTGTTGTTCAACGTCGCGCTGTTGGTCGTAACCGAATCGCCTTCGATGCGGCCTGCGTTATCGATCGAGCCACCGTTCGCGTTGACCGTCGTGTTTGCGGAATTCAAATCCGCACCGCTCTGGTTATCGACGTTCGCAGCATTCACCGTCAGCGCACCGTTGGCATCCAGCACGCCTTGGTTCGTCAGCTTGCCCGACGTGGTGAAATTCAGATCGCCGTTCGCGTGAAGCTTGTTCGCCGCCGTCTGCGTGTAATCGCCCGCGAGCATGATTGAGCCGTTGCGACCCGCGATGATGGAACCGTCACCGGACAACGTACCCGTGTTCAGCGTCAGGTCTTGATCGCTACCAATCGCGCCGCCCTGATTCGACAGTGCGCCGGTCTGAATCGATACGCTGCCGCCGCTACCGGCGTCATTGCCGATCTTGCCAGACGTGTCGTCAATCGATGCGGCCGTCAACGACAACGCGCCGTTTGCCCGCATCGAACCATTCCGGTTCGACAGCGCCGCGTTCGCGCCATTGAACGTCAGGTTGTTCGCCACCGACAGCACGCCGCCTGCATTGTTCGCGTTGCTCGCGACATTCAACGTCAGGTCGTGTCCCGACAGCGTCTGCCCGCCTTGTGCATTGGTGAGTGCTTGCGTGGTCAGCGTAACATCGCCATTTCCGCCAATTGTGCCCGCACCAGCTTTTCCAGACGCGTTCGTGTTCGTGATCGAAGCGCCGCCGTCGATCGTCGTCGCACCGTTGCCGATATTGGCGATTCGACCATCGCTGTTATCGACGCTGGAACCCGATACGCTGAGGATGGATGTCGCGCCGTTCGCTTCAATTTGGCCCGCACTGTTGATCACGGCACCTTGCGCACGAAGTGACAGATTCCCGTTCGCCTGAACAAGACCGGCGGCATTCACGATTTGGCCGTTCGACTGTGCTGTCAGCGACTGTCCTGCAAGCAACGAACCACCGGAATTATCGATACTGCCCGCAGACACCGAAACGTCACCGTTGCCGCCGATCGTGCCACCAGCCGTATTCGTCAGCGCGTTTGCCGTCGTGACCGACAGCGCGCTCGTACCCACGTTTTTAAGCGAGCCTCCATCATTCGCGAGGCTGTCGGCTGTCACCGATACCCCATTGTTCGCTTCGAGCGTGCCCGCGCGGTTATCGACCGCGCCTTGTGCTTTCAGCGTGATGCTGTCGGCACCGACGTAACCACCTGCATGGTTATCGAGCGATTGAACGTCGAGCGCAGCCTGTCGCTGTGCGGCCAATGTCCCGGCGCTATTCGATACAGCAGCAGCCTTCACGCTCAACGCGCCATTGGTCGCAATCGTGCCGCCTTGGTTCGACATCGCACCGGTTGTGATCGACAACGTACCGCTGCCCGCGTGCGTAATCTTTCCGTGATCGTTGATCAGCGTCGCAGGCGTCAGGTTCAAGTCGGTGCTGTTCGTCTGAATAACGCCGTTGCTCGAATTATCGAGCGTGTTCGAGACAGCGACATTCATTGCGCCGGTCCCGGTTTGCGTAATCGTGCCGCCGTGGTTCGACAAATTCGTCGCCCCGAACGACAACTGGTTGGCCTGTATCGAACCCGCGTCGTTGCTCAGCGATGCTGCATTCACCGTTGCCGATTGTCCGGCCGCGATGCTGCCGGAATTATTCATCAACTGCGCGCCAGCATTGATCACTGCATTTTGTGCAGCCGACAACGTACCGCTGCCGTTGTCGAGTGATTGCGAATCGACTTGCAGGTTCGTTTGTGCACTGACCGTGCCGTGATTCACGACGCTGCCGGATTGCACCGTCACACCGCCGTTGCCACCGATGACACCGCCTTGTGCGCCAAGTGCGGTTGTACCAGCCGCGTTCGTCAATTGCCCTGTCGTCGTGATCGACAGGCCGTCCGAATTCAATGACGTTACGCGACCGGCACTGTTGTCCAGCGAACTACCCGAAATGTTCATTCCGGCCGCACTCTGCATCGTGCCTTGATTATTCGCGATCGCGCCACCACGCATCTGCATCGCATTTTCGGAAACCAGCGTGCCGCCCTGATTCGAAATTGCGCCGTTCGACTGTGCGTTCAGCGAGCCTTGCGTCGATACCTTACCGCCTTGGTTCGAAATACTGCCCGCAGTGAGCGTTGCATTACTGCCGCTCGACAGGCTCCCGTGATCATTGATCAACGCACCGGCCGCGTTCGCGCTGACCGTCCCCTGCGCGCTCGTCGTCGCGCCCGAAAGGTTCAGATTACCCGCGTTCGCGTTCAACGACAGATTGCCGTTCGCAGCAGTCTGGCTACCTGCAAGGTTCACAGCGCCACCCGAAACCGACGCGCTACCGCCCGCGACGTTCTGCCCGGTCGCCGTCAGTTGCCCCGTGCTCGACAGATTCAGGTCGCCACTCTTTCCAACAGAACCGTCGTTATTTACGCCAGCGCCGAGCGCCCCGGTCGAATTGATACTCCCCGCATTGACTGTCGTATTCTGTTGCGCAGCCAGAGTGCCGCTGTTCGACAACGCGCCGCCCGTCGATACATTGACGTTTTGCTGTGCGTACGTCGTGCCGGTGTTTTGAATACTGTTCGCGGTTGCGGTAAAATTACCGCTCGCCGTCGTCTTGCCCGTGAGTACAAGCTGGCCGTTGGATTGCAGCGTCAGATCGCCTGCTTGCGCAGCGATCGTTCCGGCATTCGCGACCCCGACCCCGAACTCGTTGCTCACGAGAAACACGCGGTTCGCGTACATGCCGCCAAGCTGGCTAACGTCAATCGCGACGGCAGGCGCTGCACCGTCGCCAGCGATCGGGGTTGCCGCCAGCGTGTCGTGATTGACTTGGTTCGCGCCTGCGATGACGTTCAGGTTCTTGGCATAGATAGCGGCATTGGCCTGTACCGCACGCGAAATCAAATCGACCTGATCGACGTTCGATGCATTCAAGCCCGCGCCCTGTACAGTAATCAAGCCGCGTGATACATTGAATCCGTTCACCGAACCGTCTGCGCCGTAGTACGGTACGCCGGTTGTCAAAGTGGCCCGCGATGTATTAATAAATCCACCGCCATCTACTACGATGCCGGACGGGTTAGCCAAAATCACTTCCGCACGATTTCCTGCAACTTCAACGTAGCCCCGCAACTGCGACGGATTCGCGCTGTTGACTTGGTTGACGATGATTCGTGCGGACTGACCCGCACCGAAATTCGGATTGCCGTTGATATATCCCGCTTGCTGCGTATTCACCAGCGTCGGTGAATTATTCAAAATCGCGCCGGGTTTTTGTACATCGAACTGGTTGTACGTATTCACAGAGACGCCAGCCCCCGAAGGAGCGGCAATATTCACTTGCGGCAAACCGTTCTGCGTCTGGATTACGTGCGTACTCGTACCGGGCGTTGGCGCGATCTGCGCGAAGCTGAATAACGGCACACCGAACAGCAATGCAGCCGCCATAGCGATCGGCTGCCAAATGATACGCAAGCGCGATGGCGCACTCACGCCTTTAGAGTTCCCGGCTGCATGTGGTGAACTACCGTTTTCCTGAATGGCCATCATCGCGCCGCGCGCGCGATTGAACACAACCCGATAGCATTTCTTGTTCATTCTTCATTGACGCGCACTGCGCCCCTGCTTGCAATCTTGTTTGAATTCAGCGTCGATAGGACCGAACACAATTCGCCGTCTGGTCTTGAACGAGCTTGCGACGGATAGTCAGAGCGACAATGCCTCTCATGCATGTCGCGATTGCGAGCGCTGGCTCGCAATTGGTCCCCTCTTATCCACTGCGCGATCCTAGCAGAAGCGACAACCGCACACTGTCAGAAATGATCAAGACGACGCACGAAGTGCGATTTTAACCTCTCAAGCAGCGAGATATCTACAAGAATATTCAAGAATTCACATTTTTATAAATGTTTCGAAATGTCAATTCTAGGCAGGATGCGATTTTATTGGGATAGATTCGATGCAGCTTTAGACACGGTGCGATCTGCAAATACAGCGGGCAATCGCGGGTGGACGCCCGTAGTCTTGCGAACAGTACTAATTTCGAGATAAACCGCAATGGTGTCGAAATTCGGCCTTTGACAATGTATAAATCGGGCCGACAAAATATGTATTTTTGAGCGTTCGAACTGAAATGCTGGTCGCTGTATAAAAGAATTTTGCGTGCCGTTGCGGCTACGCAACATCTGGAAACGCATCACCGATCGAAGCCGTTGACCGTCATGGCAGCCGTTACTTTGCCTCCGGTTTGCTTTTCGCGAGACGTTCACACATTGCAGCTACCCATTCGCGCACGAACTCTTGGTCGTCGTGATACAAAGTACCGATTAGCGCACTGACATCACGAGCCGGATCAAGAGAACGCCCTGCACCGCCTGCAATCAAGGTTTCAGGCGGTACGCTTCCCGAACCTTCTCACCGTCGCGAACGGCTTGAATTTTTACGATCGGTTTCACCACGTCGAAACCAACGACAAGGATGTTGCTCAGGCCGAAGAGGCGCAGGATAAAAGGCTGACGTCGCCAGCCTTCACCGCATAAGGCTGCTTCAGCACGACGACTGTATCCAACGGTTTCGGATCGACGATCGGATCAAGTTCCCCGAGGAAGACGTACCCGTAGGCATGGAGTTCAAGGCCAAGTATATCGTGCATTACAATGGAAATTACGCACGATGGTTTTCAACCGACGCAAATGCACAGGCGGTTTACAGAAAAACACTCGAATCCATAACACCGCGAATCGTAAATTCATTTCAGTGATCCAAAATGAGAATCGTTGATAAAATCGCAACACTCATCCTCCTTCTGATGACTTCATGCGGCGCCCAAGCCTCAGCCGATATCTGCAGAAGCGAATTAAGAGAGTTGGTCGCGCCTCCGCTTGAGCACGTTGCAATGAACAAGAAAGACATCCAAGCCGATATTGAGGACGTGTCTGATGGAGTCTATAGTGTCAGGCTGTATGTCGCCGCGGATAGCCCCGATAATCTTGACAAACAAGTATCCATCGGCTGGGTGAACTTGGATACAAATTCGATGAAGGCGTTGGATGTAACACGAGACCCCGAACATCCAGACGTTCTGAAGGTGAATGAGGCAAAATACCGAAAATTCATTTCGAATTGTATTCACAAGCCATCGAAGACGGCTTTGAGCTGCGACGAACTCAATACACATGCCTCGAAGCTTGCCATCGACATACCTCAATCGGAAAGCGGGATGGCAGTCATTGGAAGCGGTCGCCTTCAGTTTTATTCAGCACCAGATTACGCGTGCAAGACACCAGGAGTTTTTATTTTGACTGGGGAATCTGTCAATGCGTACACTAGCTATCATGGATTCACGTTTGTCGCTTACCAAAATTCAAAGAAAACCAGCACCGTTCGCGGCTGGGTAAGAAGTAATCGACTGCGATCCAGCAGCCTTGACACTGCTCCGCGGCACTCCGCTGTTGGCGAAACCACCAAATGATGAATCTCATCCGCGTCGGAGACGACACCGATCACGGCGGCAAAGTCGAAACTGGCTCTACGACAATGCGATTCGACGGTCGGTATGTCGCCCGCAAAGGCGATCGTGTGTCGTGTCCTCAGCACCCCGACGTGTCGCCCAACATCATCGAAGAAGGTGATTCATCTATGACGGAAGGCGCTATTCCGATAGCACGGCACGGCCACCGCGCCACATGCGGTTGTCACCTGATCTCAAGTCTCGTTTGATTTGGAGATAGAACAAGTGCGTCCTGTCGACGACGCATCTTCGATGCGTGTTGACATAAACGCTCGCGACAGTGCTGAGCGGCCCCCCAGTAAAAACAGTGCCATCAGGTGAGATCCTTTATCCGACCTCAGCACACGAAATTCCTGACACGTCCCCTCTCCGCAAAAACACATGAGGCCCCTTGATTCCCCCGAGAAATCAAGGGGTTTTTCTTTTTCCCCCCGCGATGTCCCGCGTCCAGCGCCTCAGCGTCACGGATGCCGAATGTAATCCACCAGCGCCCTCGTGTATTCATCCGGCTGCCGATCAAGCAGACTCACCACGATCGCCACCGCGAACCCCGCCGGCACGCCGAACACACCCGAACTGATCGGCTCGATCCCGAACCACGTCCGCCCGGCGAACCCCGTCAGCTGCGTGAAGTATGGATACGTCGACACGATGTAGTACACGCACACCGCGAGCCCCGTCAGCATCCCGGCGATCGCACCGCGCGTCGTCGTGCGTTTCCAGAACACTCCGAGCACGAGCACCGGAAAGAAACTGGACGCCGCGAGCGAAAACGCCGCCCCGACCAGAAACAGAATCTTCCCCGTACTGAGCGACGCGACATATGACGCGAACAGCGCGACGCCAAGCAGCAAGACCTTCGAGATCGTCACACGCCGCTGCCTCGACGCGTCCGGCGCGACCATGCAGTAATAGACGTCGTGCGACAGCGCATTCGCGATCGTCAGCAGCAACCCGTCCGCGGTCGACAGCGCCGCGGCCAGTGCACCGGCCGCGATCAGCCCCGACACGACATACGGCAACCCCGCGATCTCCGGCGCGGCCAGCACGACCATGTCGGGCTGCATCTGGATCTCCGACCAGTGCACGATGCCGTCGCGAATCACCTCGACGACGCTGATCAGGTCCGGTTCGAAGTGATGCCACTGCGTGACCCACGCGGGCAGCTCGGCGATCGGCCGCCCGACGAGGCTGGTGAGAATCTCGTACTTGATCATCACCGCGAGCACCGGCACGCTCAGGTAGAACAGCGCGATGAAGAACAACGTCCAGCCGACCGAACGCCGGGCCGATGCGACCGACGTCGTCGTGTTGTAGCGCGTGAGGATGTGCGGCAGGCTCGCGGTGCCGAGCGACAGGCACAACAGCAACGCGAGGAAATTCCGCTTGCGCGGCTTGCGGTCGTCGTCGTTCGCCGCGGGAAACGGCTCGTGCATCGGCACGGGTGGCTCGGCGCGTGCCAGGAGATCGTCGCGCGTCTGGGTCCAGGTCACGCGCGCCGCCGTCGGGTCGCGCGGAAAGTCCGCCAGCTCGCGCTCGCGCTGGTTGATCTCGCGCAGCGGCCCGTTGTGGCGCCGCAGCTCCGCAAGCTGGTCGACGAGTTGCTGGCGAGCGTCCGCATACGATGCAGGCAAGCGGTCGAGCTGCGCCTGCACGACCGCGGCCTGCCGGCGATACGCATCGCGCACCTGCTGCTCCGGGGCGGCATCGCGCACCTGCGCCTCGCGCGCCGCCACGCGCTCCATCAGCTTGCCGTAATTGAACTGCGGCACCGGCCCGAGCCCGTTCTTCATCGCGATCAGCGACACGGGAATCAGGATCGCGCTGATCAGGATGATGTACTGCGCGACCTGCGTCCACGTGACCGCGCGCATCCCGCCGAGAAACGAGCACACGAGAATGCCCGCGAGCCCGCAGAAGATCCCGATCGCGAAGTCGACGCCGATGAAGCGCGTCGCGATCAGCCCGATCCCCTGGATCTGCGCGACCAGATAGACGAACGAGCACAGGATCGCGGCGCCGGCCGCGAGCGCGCGCACGGCGGTGCTGGAAAAGCGCGTGCCGAGAAAATCGGGAATCGTGTAGCGCGCCAGCTTGCGCACGTATGGCGCGAGCAGGAACGCGACGAGGCAGAACCCGCCGGTCCACCCCATCACGTACGCGAGCGCATCGTAGCCGGTTGCGTAGAGCGAGCCGGCCAGACCGATGAACGACGCCGCCGACAGCCAGTCGGCCGCCGTCGCCATCCCGTTGAACGCAGACGGCACGCGCCGCCCGGCCACGTAGTATTCAACGAGATCGGACGTGCGCGACAGCAGCCCGATCACCGCATACACGGCAATCGGTACGAACAGGAACACGTAGCCGATCCACACGCCGGAACCGGTCGCGCGCTCGATCCGCCACAGCAGCAGCACGAACCCGAGAAAGCCGAGGGTGTAAAGCGCGTACGCGCGAATCAGTCGATGCGTCAGCATGGATCAGCGGGCATGGTGCGCATTGCCCGCGTGCGACGCATGTTCGTCGTACGCGCGCCGCAGCAGGCGGTCCGCGCGCTGCATCAGGCCGATGTAGACGACGATCAGCACGAGATACACGAGAATCGCGCCCTGCGCGCCGACATAGAACGGCAGGCTGAAACCGGCAAAGCGGATGCCTGCGAGCGCGGGCGCGAAGAACGGCACGACGAACGAAACGGTGAAGCCGATCGCCATCAGTACCACGATCAACACGACGTTGAAACGCCAATAGCGCGCATGGGCACGCGCGAGCGGCTCGGGAACGGGTGGCGGCGCGGCAGGCACCGGACGGGACGAAACGGTCATGCCGTTATTTAGCAAAAAGCCCCTGCGCGGGCAATCGGGATTGCCGCGCAGGGGCTCGTATGCGCAACGTGCACAACAGGCGCGATCAGCGCACTTCGGCGAGCTGCTCGAGGATCGCCGGGTTCTCGAGCGTGGACGTGTCCTGCGTGATCGCCTCGCCCTTCGCGAGCGAGCGC
>NZ_QTQD01000043.1:0-52697 GCF_003858025.1 Burkholderia sp. Bp9004
TTGTTGTTCTCCTGCTCCAGTTCCTTCAGGCGCTGCGCTTCGGAGACCGTCATCCCGCCGAACTTCGCTTTCCAGTTGTAGTAGGTCGCTTCCGAGATGCCGTGCTTGCGGCACAGCTCCGCCGGCTTCAGGCCAGCCTCGGCTTCCTTCAAGATGCCGATGATTTGCTCTTCGGTGAATCGCTTTTTCATTGCCGTTCCTCTCTGGAACGGACTCTACACCGTCACCGTACTAAACGCGGGGAGCAGGTCAAGACTTCATGGCGTCAGAGATCCATAAGAACGCATGCTTCGAAGATTACGTTCCGGAGCGACGCGCTATTCGCAAGGCGATCGAGGACTACCACTACGCGCTCGACACACGCCGGCATGGCGGAGTCGCGCTTAGCCACGCATTCGACGCGATCTGCAAAGCGATGGGCATGCAGTGGGAGCGGGGCAAAGAAGCCGCACGTCGTGCCGAAGCTCAGTCGCGAGAATTGAACCAGACGAACAACGGGGTCAACCAATGAGCTGCATAAGTCGGGACGCGACCAGACAGTCTCAGTCAGATAAGGTCGCAAGTGGCTGTCGAGATTTGCGTCAGTTAAACGACTGTCGCCCCATAATCTTCGCCAGCTTGCAACTCATGTAATACCCCAGGTCCGCGTGTAGCGTTAGGGCTCCACTGTAAAGCCGGGTCCACTGGTCCGATGTGACCATAGCGTCGTTTGGTGAAAGATTTTGTCTTGTTAAGAAGTCTTGCATGTGAAGAGAGTAATCAGTCACGGAAAGGAGCGCTCGTGTAGCACGTTCGAGCTTCTCCGCTTCCGGATTTTTCCGGTATGTCACGAGGACTGGGACTGTCTCAGGTTTGAGAATCTCAGCAATCTTCTGTTTTGCCTCCACAAGTTCTTTGCGAACGTTCCAGACAGCGTAAAGAGGCCGCGCTTCAAGTGCCGCATACCGCAAGTTACCTTGCCCTTGAAGGGGCGTCTTCCAATTGTTCTTTTCCAACTCCTCCTCGTAGACCTTCTTGGCGGCGGCACTTTCTGCCGTCAGGTATCGGTCTTCTTCGGGCGGGATGTTCGGCAATACCCGGTCAGCGTAATCGAGCTGCCCAATGACATTTTTTAGGCTGGCGTCGTCAAAGAAACCGCATCGGGTTTCTGCAGGGTCATAGTCTTTTGGGAGGTCGGCACTGAACGCCGGAACTGCCAAGTTAAACAGCAGAGCAAAAGAGGCCGCATATGCGAATTTCATATGATCCCCGAACGTGGTTTATTACGTCAATTCGCAGAGGCCAGGATGCTGCTTGAGCAGCGCCGGGCTGCGGCCGAACTGCGCCGAACGCGACCTGACGTCGTCTGTCCAATCAAGTCCAAATTCTGCACATGAGCAAGACCATGCTCTTCCTTACACATCGTCGGACTTGGCGACTTTGTCGGAGTCGTAAGCTACCGTTTCGCTGCCGTCCTCAGCAATATGATTGATCAAAACGTGTTCGGAAAGCTGCACGCCGACGTCTTCGTTGAGCCCTACGTGCAGCTTTCCCAACCACTCGCCGAAGTATGCCGCTGTGGTCGATTTCGGGTCGAGCTTAACCTCATGAATGTTGGCAGACGCGGCAACTTTCTTGGCGCCGGATTGCAGCCCCTTGGGCGACACGAGAACCCCCCCTGCGGCATCAGTGTCCTGGATCTGAAAAGCCAGCGAGCCAGTGATTGCTTGGCTGATTGCGGTCGATTTGTGTTTTTTGCACTCGACCAGAAAGTGTGCAGTGTTGCCCTCGGTCCAACCACGGGCGTCCACTTCCCATTCAGTTCCGCTTTTCCCTGCGACATCTTGCTTTCCCTCGACCCTCGATAGGCCGAAGTCCTCCGCGCATTGATCCAGCACGAAAGCCGCGATTTGCTCGTAGGTTTTCCAAGTGGGGTCGGTCTTTTTCTTCGCCATTTCTTCTCCTCAGTGGGTCAGGTCTAGATCTATACGTTGCAGGTGACGGCGGGCGGAACGCAAAAGCCGGTCGTTTCGCGAACTACTCGCCGCGCGCCCAGCCTTCGACATCAGGATCGAAGCGCACGCCGGCTTCCATTTGCTCGCGGAACCACGCCTTTTCAGCCTCCTCTTCTTCTTCGATCGTCGGCCGGCCTTCGGCCTTACGCATAGCGTTCATACGATCGATATCAGCTTGAAGCTCTGAGGCAAGTGCGGCTACATGGGTGGCCGCCCCATAGCCGATCGCGTCGGCTAATTCCTTATCGAAAAATTTCGTCATGACCGGTTTACGGCGTGTCGCTCGGAAGGTTTAGGGGCGGTCGCGGTTCTCATTATGCTGCGGCCTTCATTTCATGCTCCTGCGGGTGCTCCGAGGACGCGGCAGCTAGTTGCTCAAGATGCGTGTCGAGTTTGGTAATCCAGTATCGCCGCTCACGATCGTAGGTATGGCGGTTGTAGGTGCCTTCGACGCCACCCAGAACGTGTCCCAGCATCACCTCGCCCACATCCCGAGGGCAGCCTAGCGACGCCAAGATTGTGCGCACGGTGCGTCGTAGATCATGTGGTGACCAGTGCGTCACGGTCAATCTCGGGTGAAAGCCCCGGCTCTTGCTATAGGGCTGCCAGTGGTAGACGGCAGTCTGAACGATCAACTGGTTCGTCGCTTCTCCCTTCTTGTTGGGGAAGAGGTAGCCGTCTCCGAACCGTAGCATGCGAGCCAATACTATCTCTTTGGCGCGACCCACCAGAGGAACCCGCATGTCGGTAGCGCTATCGACGTTGTGATTCTTGGTTTTGGCTTTCGGTATGGTCCACCACCAACCGTCCGATTCCTCAGAGATTTCCGCTCCTTCCATCGAACAGATTTCGCCGCCGCGCGCTCCAGTCCACCGGTAGAGCGTCAGTGTGTCGTGGAGTAAATCTGAGCAGCGGGGGAACCAGCGGAATAGTTCAATGAGCTCCGATGCGGACAGGACGCGCTTCTCTTTACGGAGAGTGCCACCTTGCCGTTTCCCTTTGCTCCGCAGCTTGCCTCGCATTATGTTCTGCCACCAGTTCGGTGTGGTTTCCGGAATGCGGCCTGCGTCCATGGCATGAACCCAAGCCAGGTTGAGTTCGCATCGTAGCTTGGTCGCCATCGCTGGAATGTGTGCAAGTGACTGGAGCAGATCGAAGCACTCGGCGCGTTTCAGATTCTTGACCTCGATGTTCTCGATGCGCTCAAGATACTGTTCGAACATATACTCAACGAGTTCGGCACCTCTGGTCTTCCGTGCCTTGAGGATATGCTCGTTGTAGTAGTCCGTGCAGGCCATCCTGACGGTGTAGGGCGGTCGAGCCGCTTCCCTCTGCTGCTCAAGTAAGCGCTGCTTTTCCAGCTTTCGGTTCAGAGCTACGTCTAATCCTGAGCTGCGAATGCGACGCTGCTCCTCCCAGGCTGCTATTGCTGCCGCGAAGGGCATGGCGGGCCATTCACCGAGCTTGACCCGCTTCATCTTGCCGTCAAGTGGGGATTTGTATCTGTAGATCCATACCTTGCGTTTGCTTGTTGTCGCGATCCGAAGCCCGGCGAAGCCATCAATTGGTTCGTTAGCTCCAGTGGTGAGTTTTCTTATCTCATTCGCGTCAAATTTCAATTTGCCCCCCCCCAAATAAACTTACGCCAAAAGTTACGCTGTGGTTTTGGCTTGGAGGGGAATTCAGGTGCTTACCGACTCGCGCTACGCATCCGCCCACTTCCTCAACAGGTTGTGATAAACCCCCGTCAACGCAATGACCATCGGATCCTTCGCCCCTTTCTCGCCAGATAGCGCCTGAATCTGCGTATCGAGCTGGAACAGCAGCGTGCGATCGCCGTCGTCGCGCACCATGCTCTGGATCCAGAAGAACGACGCGACGCGTTCGCCGCGCGTCACGGGCGTCACCCGATGCAGGCTCGACGCCGGATACAGCACGAGATCGCCCGCCGGCAGCTTCGCGCGATGCACGCCGTATGTATCTTCCACGCACAGCTCGCCGCCGTCGTACGCGTGCGGTTCCTCGAGAAACAACGTCGCCGACAGGTCGCTGCGCACGCGAAAATCCGTACCGCGCAGCAGCCGGATCGCGTTGTCGACATGCGTGCCGAACGCCTCGCCGCCTTCGTAGCGATTGAACAGCGGCGGAAACACCTTGAGCGGCAGCGCCGCCGAAAAGAACAGCTGATGCCGGGCCAGCGCATCCTGGATCGCATCGCCGACCGCGCGCGCGACCGGCGAATCTCCCGGCAACTGCCGGTTGCGTTTCGCGAGCGCCGACTGCGTGCCGGACGTTGCGTTGCCGTCGACCCAGTCGACGGTATCGAGCATCTCGCGGCATTGCGCGACCTGCGCCTTGGTCAGCACGCCGGGGATCTGAAGCATCATGATTCGGACTCCATGTCATGAGACGGCAGCTGCAGCGCCGCCGCGCGCAACGCATCGAGCGGCGACGACGCGAGATACGCGCGCATCTTCGCGACGAATGCGGGGGTGGCGGTGGCCGGCACGCGCGCGAGCCAGACGAGGGCTTCGTCAACGCGCCCGCGATCGGCGAGCAGCCGCGCGTAGTTAAACTGGCCGCGAAAATCACCGGCCTCGGCGGCGCGGCGATAGTGGTCGAACGCGGCGTCGACATCGACGGCCACGACCCAGCCGTCCTCGTAGAAGCCGCCGATCAGGTTGATCGATTTCGCATGGCCGAGCGCAGCGGCGCGGCGAAACCAGTCGAGGGCGGCGGCGCGATCCTCGGCGATGCCGTTGCCGAGCGCGAGCGCCGTCGCATGGTTGTACATGCCCCAGTCGAGGCCGGCCTGTGCGGCGAGCCGGTACCAGTACACGGCCACCGGTGCGCATGCGGCCGTACCCCAGCCGAACTCGTAGCAGCGGCCGAGCATGTTCATCGCCATCGGGTGACCGGCTCGTGCCGCATGCCGGAACCAGCCGAATGCGGCGGCCGGATCGCGCGCGACGCCGTGCCCGTCGAGCAGGTACTGGCCGTAGACGGCTTGCGCGTCGACGATCCCGTTTTCGGCGGCTGCCGCGACCCACGCCGCGGCGCGCTCGGGCGGCCCGGCCAGGATGTCGGCGAACGCGCGCGGCGACACCGACGCGAGCGCCTTCAGCGAGACGGTCTCCATCGATCAGTAGCGCGCGTTCAGCGTGACGAACGCGGAGCGGCCCGGCGCGATCGACGCATAGTGCGCCGGATACGCCTGATCGAAATACGTGCGGTTGAACAGGTTGTTCATGTTCAGTTGCAGATCGAGCTTCTTGTTGATCCGGTATTGCGCCATCGCGTCGAAGCGCCAGTACGACGGCACCGCACGCAGGTTCGCGGGATCGCCGAACACTTCCGACATGTAGAACGCGCCGCCGCCGACGGTGAACTTCGGCGTCACGTCGTAGTTCGACCACATCGTCAGGCTGTGCTTCGGCGTATTGGGGAACCGGTGGCCGTTGTTCGCGGCATCCTTGCCGTTGTCGCGCAGCTCGCTCTTCATGTACGTATAGCCGCCGAACACCTGCCACTGCTTCGTGATCTGGCCCGCGACACCGAGTTCGAGGCCCTGCACACGCTTGTTGCCGACCATCGCGTACTGGTTGTTCGGCAGCGTCACGCGCGCGTTCGTCGTGTCGATCTGGAACAGCGCGGCGGTCAGCGACAGCTTGTCGTCGAGCACGTTCCACTTCGTGCCGAGTTCGATGCTGCGGTTCTTCTCGGGCGACAGCTGATCGGCGTTCGCCCCGACGCCGCCGCGACCGGGCGTGAGCGACTGCGTTTCGCTGCCTTCGCCGAGCAGCATGCCGGCCGGCGTCGACGACGTCGCATACGACGCGTAGACGCTGCCGTTCCGCGCGGGCTTGAACACGACGCCGGCCTGCCAGTTCACGAGCGTGTCGTCGCGCGTGTAGGTCTTGCCGCCGTTCGCCCTGGTGTCGGTGAAGCGGGTCGAGTAGTCGTCGACGCGCACGCCCGCGTTGACTTGCCAGCGCGGCGTGAGCTCGATCGTGTCGAAGCCGTAAATCGACTTGGTCGTGGTTCGCGCATGTGCATAGTCGTTGTTGCGCGTGACGGAACCGGCCCACGGATCGTTCGGGTTCGGCGACCACAGGCTCGTGCAGTTGTAGCCGGACGGCGCGCCGATGCCGTTCTGACAGATCGTGCCCTTGTCGGTCGCGACCGTGTACGAATCGCGCTTGCCCCATTCGCGCGACAGCTCGATGCCGGTCGTGAAGCTGTGCTTGAACGGGCCGGTGCGGAATTCGCCGAACAGTTCGGTCAGGTTCGCGAGGCTGTTGATCGAGCTGTTGCGGTTGTTGTTGCGGCGCCAGACCCTGCCGTTGACCACGTTGCCCTGGCTGTCGTCGGGCTGCGTCCAGATGTAGTCCTGCGTCGATTCCGTGTAGCGCGTGGTGTTGCGCATCGTCAGGTTCGGCGTGATGTCGTGCTCGATCCTGATCGTGCTGATGTCCGACGTGGTCTTGCGGAAGTCGCGGTCGATCAGGCCGTAGAAGTTGTGGCGGTCGACGGGCGCCGGATGGATCGTGTCGACGTTCGCGGGCTTGTTCGCCGTCGTGTAGAAGTACGGAATGCCGCCGTCGGGCAGGTCGTCGGTCGACAGGTGGTAGTAGCTCGCGGTCACGCGCGTCGGCGTGCCGAGACCGAACGCGATCGACGGCGCAACACCCCAGCGCTCGTTGTTGACGGCGTCGCGGCCGGCGACGTCGTTGTTGTGGCTCATCAGGTTCAGGCGGAACGCCGCGTGATCGGCGAACTGCCAGTTGCCGTCGGCGGTGAAGCGGCGGTAGCGGTCGGTGCCGAGGCCGGCGCTCGCGGCAGCCGTCGTCCCGAGGTGCGGCGCTTTCGTGATCAGGTTGATGCTGCCGCCCGCGCCGCCGCGGCCGCCGTATGCACCGTCGGAGCCCTTGGTGATCTCGACGCGCTCGGTGTTGAAGATCTCGCGCGTGGTCGCGCCCGTGTCGCGCAGCCCGTCGACGAACATGCTGCCTTGCGTGTCGTAGCCGCGGATGAACGGACGATCGCCGAGCGGGTTGCCGCCTTCGCCGGCGCCGAACGTGATGCCCGGCACGGTGCGCAGCGCTTCGGTCAGCGTTGCCGCACCGCTGTTCTGGATCAGCTCTTGCGGGATCACGGTCACGGACTTCGGCGTGTCGACGAGCGGCGCGGTGAATTTCGTGGATGCGGAGAAGTCGGCCTTGTAGCTGTGCTCGGTCTTGCCCTGGACCTCGATCGGCGCGAGATGGCCTTCGGTGCTGACCGGTGCGGGCGGCGGCGTGCCGTCGGCGAACGCCGGGCTCGCGGCGAGCACGCTGCACAGGGTGGTGAATTTGCCGAGCTTCAGCTCTTCAGGACGGGACTTCATGATGCGCTTCGACCTCGCGGTGTGGCCCCCGGAACGACGTGCCACGGGAATGTGCACGCCGTCGGGAATTATTACGATTTGGTTTCAGGCGGCATTCTATGTAATTTCCAAGTAAATGAGAAGCGTTCTTGTTTGCATTTGTGATGAGAGTGTTGACGAATGTTGCAGAGGGTTTGAACGCTTGCGGGGCGGGCAGGATGGTCGAATCGGTCTCGCGGAAATGCGATTCGGCGTGGCGGCGTGGCGGTGTTGCCGGAAGGGCGGAGGCGGGACTGGCTGCACCAGAGCATCGAGGAGCGCATCCTGCCGCTGTTTCGCGGCCTGGTCCTGGCGTTCGCTGATGCAGCCAGCAAAGCATATGGGAGCCTTCGTGCGAAGGCTCGTGCGACGGGCAACGCGCTGGCATCGGCCAATGGCCTTATCGCCACGACGGCCGCAGCGAACGGCTTGATCGTGGCCACACGCGACGTCGCGACGTCGCGCCGTTCGCAGCGGCGGGCTTGTGCGTGATCGACCCCGCGGGCCAGCTGACGCGGGGGCCGGCCGCTCCCGCATTATCCGCATCGAAAATGAAAAACGCGCCGTGCAAGGCGGCGCGTCGTATGCGTTACTTCTGTGCGCGGCCCTTGAGCCGAAGCAGTCTCAGGACCGGACGGGCGCGACACTGGATGCGGGTCAATCGATCCCGTGAAACACCGCATCCTCCGGCCCGAGGTACGCCGGTGGGCGCCACGTCGCGTCGCGCATCGAGTGTTGAACCAGATTCTCGACGCCGAGCAGCACCGCGAAGATCGCCATCCGCACCGGAATGCCGTTGTCGGTTTGCCGGAAGATCGCGAGGCGCGGATCGCGGTTCAGGTCGACCGACAGGTCGTTCGCGCCGGGCCGGCTGTCGCGCGGCAGCGGGTGCATGATCAGCGTGTCGGGTTTGCAGACGGAGTCGACGAGCGCCTGGTTGATCTGGAAATCCGGCGTGTAGCCTTCGAACGACTCGTCGGTGAAACGCTCCTTCTGGATCCGCGTCGCGTAGACGACGTCCGCGCCGCGCAGTCCGGCCGCGAGGTCGTTCGTCTGCTCGATCACGTGGCCGTTCGTCGCGATCTGGTCGATGATGTACGCGGGCATTTCGAGCGTCGGCGGCGACACGAGCGTGAACTTCAGCCCGCGGTACAGTGCGAGCAGCTTGACGAGCGAGTGCACGGTGCGGCCGTATTTCAGGTCGCCGACGAGCGCGATATGCGCGCCGTCGACGATCTTGCCGAGGCGCGAGAACTCGCGCTGGATCGTATAGAGATCGAGGAGCGCCTGGCTCGGGTGCTCGCCCGGGCCGTCGCCGCCGTTGATCACCGGCAGGTTGGTCGCGCGCGCGAACTCCGCAACCGAGCCTTTCTCCGGGTGGCGGATCACGAGCGCGTCGACGTAGCCGGCCATCACGCGGCTCGTGTCGTAGATCGATTCGCCCTTGGCCATCGACGAGAACGTGAAGCCGGTCGTGTCGCATACCGAGCCGCCGAGCCGGCAGAAAGCCGCGCCGAACGACACGCGGGTGCGCGTGCTGGCCTCGAAGAACAGGTTGCCGAGCACGGCGCCTTCGAGCACGCGGGAGATCTTGTGGCGGCGCGCGATCGGCTGCATCACGTCGGCGACGCGGAACAGCGCCTCGACCGAATCGCGGGAGAACTGGTCCACGGAAATCAGCTGCGGCTTGCCTTCGAACAGGAATTGCTTCGCGAGCCCCTGCTTTTCTACGCTTTGCGTATAGTCCCCGCCGTCCGGTGCCGGGCGTTCGACGATTTCCGACACGAATCGCTCGACGATCTCGGGCATGCCGCGCGATTCCTGCGAATCGTCGGGCAACAGCCACGTGTCCAGCGCACGGCGGCTTACGCCGATGCGGTTCGCGAACGCTTCGCGGGTCATGTTGAGGCGGCGCATCGCGTCGCGCAGGAAGGCTTGCTGGGGAACGGTCATCGGCGGCACCTGATGAGAAATATACGCGGTGCGTATATTAGTTCGAGGCCGGCCGAAGTCAAGGAAAATCTGCGCGACGGCCCGTGTGGCCTGCGTCACGCCGGCCCGGCGAACACTGGCGCGCGGCGGCTGTCTCCGTATAATCAGGTCAGGCCCCGTGTCCTGCGAGCCGCAGGGCATCACGCCGCATACGCTTCGCCCGGTCGGGCATGTTGACTCGAAGGAGAATGAGAATGACGCGTACGATTGCTGCAGTGCTGCTGGTCGTGACCGCCGCGCTCGCTGGTTGCAATACCGTTGCAGGCGTGGGACAGGACATTTCGAAGGGTGGCCAGGCAATTAGCGATACCGCCGAGAAGGCGAAGTAAGCCACCGGGTTCCGGAATGTGGAAGGCGCCGGGCCGTCCCGCGATCGCGGGGTGGCCCGGCGCCTTTTTCATGGCGCGCGGTGGGCGGCGTCAGGCACTTTCCACGAACGCGTAACGGCCCTCGACCTTGCGCGGCGTGAACCAGCCGAAGTCCGGGAACAGCCGGTTGCGGACGAACCAGACGTAGCCGACCAGGATGACCGTCACGCCGAGGGTCGGCAGCGCGGTCGACGGATCGCGGCCGAGATCGGCGATGGTCCTCGGCACTTGCAGCAGCGACAGAATGATGAACGCGTGATACGCGCCGACGCGATGGGTCGCGAAGCCCCAGATGAACAGCAGCGACAGCGGCACCGTCAAAGCGAGGAACAGCACCGCGGCGCCCATGTTGAGTCCGTCCACCAGGATGAGATAGGCGAGTGCGACGCTGATCAACAACTGCGCGATGCCGAGCGCGATCAGGACCCGGGTATGCACCTTGTTTTTCCTGCACAGTTCGGGGTCGGGGCGCGACGCGATCAGGCGCGCGAGCACGCGATCCTTGAGGCCCTGTCCGGCCAGCTCGGCAAGCACGTCGGCTTTCCTCGCGCCCGCGGACAGCAGCGCCGCGATTCTTGTTTTGGCTTCCTTCTTGTTCATGGCGATGCGAATTATTGTTCGATGGTGGTCAAATGGCCCGGCCACGCGAATATTGCATCTTGCGCGACGGTACGCAACGATTTTGCCGCGTGCGGACACATTCCTACAGTCGTCGATGGCGGGCGGCGATGGCCATCGATCGACGAACGGGCTAGCCATCGAGACAACCGGCTGACGTGATGCGTGCCGGCGGCTCGCGCCGCCGTGTCGCACCCACCAGCATCCCCGCGACGACGAGCGCGATGCCGAGCACGCGCGTGCCGCCCAGCGACTCGCCGAACAGCGCGACCGCGAACAGCACGGCCGAGACCGGCGCGACCGCCGTGAACAGCGCGGCTTCGGTGCCGCTCGTGCGAGCCGAACCCGCGTACCAGCACAGATAGCCGAGCACGGTCGGCACCAGCGCGTAGTACGCGATCGCCGACACCGCGCCGATGTTCCAGCCGGTCGCCAGCGTGTGCCATTCGAACGCGGCCGGCACCAGCGCGAGCACGAAGCCGAGGCCCGACATCGCCGCCGACAGCGCGAGCGGCGGCAACGGCGCTGACAGCCGCCGGTTGAGCAGGATGAACACGGCCTCGCAAGCGACGGCGGCCAGCACCAGCGCGTCGCCGGCGAGCGTCCGGAGCGACGGCATGGCCTGGCCGGGCGCGAACGTGACGAACAGCACGCCGGCGGTGGCCAGCGCGGCCGCGCCCCAGTCGCGCCGCGTCTGCCGCTCGCGCAGCACGACCGCCGCGATCAGCGTCGACATTGCCGGCAGCGTGCCGAGCATCACGCCTGCATCGATAGGCGACGACAACTTCGTGCCGATGATCAGCAGCACCGTATAGCCGACACCACCCGCCGCAGCCTGCACGACCAGCAGCACGGCGTCGCGTCTGGAGACCCGCGGCCATCGCATTCGCTGCGCTCGCATCAGCGCGAACAGCAGCGGGGTTGCGATCAGGAAGCGCAGTGCGGTGGCCGCGAACGGCGGCAGGCCGCCGGCCGCGAGGCGGCTCGCGATGACGGTGCTGCCTACGCCTGCCATTGCGGCGGCGAGATAGAGATAGCCGATCAGTCGTGTCTTCATGTGCCGCATCGTCGCGTGCGGCGGCACGGGCGTCTTGAACGAAATTGCAGCGCGTCGGCGAGCGGGGCGGGTGAGCGGGACGGCGATGCGTCCGGTGTCTCCCGTTGACCGGCAGCGCCGCCATCCAACGTGCCGGACGGCGACGGTCGACATCGTCGCGCACCGGTGGCCGCGCAGCGACGGCGAGGCCTGTTCAGCCTGCCTGCGTGAATCGTCCCGGCGTGATCCCGAACTGGCGTGCGAACGCGCGCGTCAGGTGGCTCTGATCGGCAAAACCGGCTTCGGCCGCGGCATCCGCGATCGGCCGGCCGTTCGCGAGCAGTGCGCGCGCCAGCCGCGTGCGCGACTGCACCAGATACGCGTGCGGCGTGATGCCGAGTTCGCGCGCGAATCCGCGTAGCAGCTGGAAGCGGCTCACGCCGCTCAGGCCGGCGAGTTCCGCCAGCGAAACGGGTGCGGCGGGCGCCGCATCGAGTCGCTCGCGGGCGACTCGGATCGCCGGTGCGACGCCGGCGGGTGGCAGCGCGCGATTCGAGTGCCGCGCAAGCAGCCCGGCGACCAGCGTGACGAGCGCCTCGTCGCGGGCGAGCGGCAGCGTGTCGTTTCCTGCGACGATCCGTGCATGCAACCGTCCGAACGCGGCCGCGAGCCGCGCGTCACGCACGGCGGGATGTGCGAGCTCGACGCCCCCGAGGCCTTCTTCCGCCGCGATGCCCGCGACCAGTGCGGGCGCGAGGTACAGCATCCGCCAACGCCGGCCCGTGCCCGTTTCGATCGGCATGCCGTCGTGCATCTCGCCCGGATTGACCATGATGGCGTCGCCGGTCAGCGCGTCGACCTGCCCACGGCCGCTCCAGGACCGGTGCGCGCCGCTGACGATCACGCCGACCCCGAAGTCGTCGTGCGCGTGCCGCGGAAACGTGCGGTCGGACTCGAGGCTGATCGCCTCGATGCCTTCATCGGTGCGTCGGTAATGGGTGACACGGTGCATGGGCGCTCCTCGCGCCGGCAGCGGCGCGGATCACGTGCACTTTAGCGCGTTCCGGCGCCGCGCGTCCTTCATCCTTTTGGCCGATACCGCGCGGCGTGCGCAGCCCGCACCATGTGCACATGAGCAGCGTACACGGCCCGCCGGGCCTGAAGCTGCGCGGGAGACGGCAGGTGGAACGACAGGACACGGTATTCATTCAGGTGGGCGCGCTCGCGGACGGCTTCGCGCCGGACGCGAACATCCTCGCGCCCGTGGACGAGCTCGTCGGGCGGTCGCTGGCACTCGGCAACGCATCGGGCGCATGGCGCGTCTATACGTTCGAAGCGGGCGCGCTGCAATGGCGCGACGCGGCGACCGACACGGGCGGCCGGGCGCCTTGCCGTGTCACGCGGCTGCGCGACGAGCTGTACTTCGTCGACTACATCGACCCGGCAGCACGCGCGACGTCGGTCAGTCTCGTGATCGACGTCGGTGACGGCGTGTGGACGTCGGTGATCGGCACGCTGCCGACCGAAGCCGAAACGCATGTCGACGCGTTCACGCGTGTCGCGCGCGGGCTGCCGCTGACGGGCGTCGGTGCGACGTTCCGGCACGGCACGCTCGGCGGCCATGCGCAGCCGGGCCCGCTGCACGGGCCCACGCGCGAACTGATCGGCAAGCGGACGATGTATCGCTACAGCCCGACCGAATGCTACGAGCACATCTACCTGAACGAGAACTTCTACGCATGGCAGTGTCTGCAGGGCGTCGAAGGCGGGCTGGCCGACGTGGACCGCTGCCATTACTTCAGGCTCGCCGAGCAGCTGTATCTGTTCGTATGGCGCGAGAAGGTGGTGCCGACGCTCGGCGTCGTGCTGATCGACCTCGCACAACGTAAGACGGACGGCAAGATCTTTGGATACCAGGGCGCCGATTTCGGCATGCTGTCGAATTTCCCGATCGGCGCGCATGCGCAGGTGCTGAACGAAACCGTGCATCCGCTCGCCGGCGAGGCGCAGCGATGAACGCCGTGCCGGGCAGCGGCCGCCTGCGTGCGGATTTCAGTGGCCGCGTCGTGCTCGTCACGGGCGCGGCGCAGGGGATCGGCGCGGCAATCGCGCGCCGTTTCGCGCAATCCGATGCATTCGTCGCGCTGGCCGATCTCAACGGCGATGCCGCTGCCGTGCAGGCGGACGCGCTTGCCAGCGCGGGCGGCGCTGCGCGTGCGTATCGCGTCGACGCCGCGAGCCGAGACGAACTCGTCGCGCTCGTCGCGGCGGTCGAGCGCGACGGTGGCCGGCTCGACGTCGTCGTTCATAACGCCGCGTACTTCCCGCTGACTCCGTTCGAGCAGATCGATGCGCCGCTGCTCGAGCGCACGCTGTCGGTCAACCTGTCGGCGCTGTTCTGGCTCGCACAGGCCGCGCTGCCGGCATTCGAGCGTGCGGGGGCGGGGCGGCTGCTCGTCACGTCGTCCGTGACCGGGCCGCGCGTCGTCTATCCGGGGCTCGCGCACTACGCGGCGTCGAAGGCAGGCGTGAACGGCTTCATTCGCGCTGCGGCGCTTGAACTCGCGCGCCGCAACGTGACGGTCAACGGCGTCGAGCCGGGGATGATCCGCACGCCGGCAGCCGGCAATCTCGGCGATGCGTCGGTCGCCGCGCAGATCGCGCGCGACATTCCGCTTGCGCGCATGGGCGAGCCGGAGGACATCGCGAACGCGATGCTGTTTCTCGCGTCGGCCGATGCGGGGTACATCACCGGGCAGACGATCGTCGTCGACGGCGGCGCGACGTTGCCGGAGAGCGGAGCCGTGCTGGGTGACGGGTAAGGGCCGCGCGCGCGATCGTGCGACGAGGGCCGTCGAATGGGCCGGCAGGGGCGCAGTCGGTGCGACCCGCGCACCGTCGCGCCGGTCGCGCCCGTCGCTACTATAGCCAGCCGTTATGAATGAACTCGACGATCGAGTACCGGCGAGGTTCGAGTTCATGCTGCCGGACGGCCTCGACGATCCGCGACACGCCATCCGCGTAAGGCGACGCGCCGTACACGCGGGATTCGAATTGCAGGCTGCATGCGCCGTCCTCGATGTGGATCCGGTGGAACGCATGGCGGCCGAGCTGATCGTCGGGAATCTGCAAGGCGTCGCGCTGCTCGGCGGGGTCCCGCACGGAGTGGATGTCCTGCGCCGGAACGCCGAGCGACTGAGCGACGCCGACTGCGGTGCCGGGCACGGACGTCTTGCTGGCCTGGTGCGACTCCGTCACGCTGATGTGGCAGTCGCGAAAGAGATGGCCGCTGGTTTCCAGCATGCTCATGAACTTGAGCATCAGGATGTTCGTATTCGGACAGAGCACGACGGGGAAGTCGTGCGATCCGGTTTCGAGGTCGGAGCCGGTGGACAGCTCGACGAGCGGCGACCCCGTGGCGCGGCAGAATTCGATCGCGGCAGGCAGCTCGCGGCCGGATCCGGCGTGAACGACGATCGAACGGACGTTGCCACGGGCGGGGTCCGACCAGGCCATCACGCGACAGGTTGCCGGTGCGAGCCGGTGCGAGCCGAGCAGTTCGGTTGCCAGCTTGCCGGTGCCAACGACGAGTACTTGCATGGGATAGACGGATTGAGGTTCGGGGTTCGATACGGAAACGGCGCGGGTCGTTCGACGACCCGGCGCGATCACGGTGCACCGCGCGGCGCGCCGTGATCGCGCATTATGCCCGGCGGCCTGCCGCTGTGTGTGGTGCGCACCTGCACGGCCGCGGCGGATCAACAGATCGACCTCGTCGATGATGACGCATCCGTCGCAGCACACACGGAAGCGTGAATGGCGCTACGCTGCCGAAACACCGGCCGGGCATGCCCCTGTCGCGGCCGGCATCGCACCGAACCGCGTATCATCCAACCCCCTTCGACCCTGGAGAGCACATCGATGGAACACGACCTGAAAGGCAAGGCAGTCGCGATCACCGGCGGATTCGGCCACCTCGGCGTCGCAACAGCCGCCTGGCTCGGCCAGCGCGGCGCTCGCGTCGCGCTGATCGGCCGTGGCAGCGCGCCGGACGCGCAGGCGTTGCCCGGCGTGCCGGCCGATGCGCTGCGCCTCGGCGGCATCGATCTCGTCGATCCGCAGGCAGCTGCACGCGCGCTTGACACCGTGAATCGCGAATTCGGCCGGGTGGACGCGCTGCTGAACATTGCAGGCGCGTTCGTGTGGCAGACGATCGCCGATGGCGACGCGGCCACGTGGGACCGCATGTACGAACTGAACGTGAAGACGGCACTGAATGCGTCGAAGGCCGCGCTGCCCTATCTGGTGGCGAGCCCGGCGGGCCGCATCGTCAACATCGGCGCGGGTGCGGCGTTCAAGGCAGGCGCGGGAATGGGCGCCTATGCGGCCGCGAAGGCGGGCGTCGCGCGACTCACCGAGGCGCTGGCGGCGGAACTGCTCGATCGCGGCGTGACCGTGAATGCGCTGTTGCCCAGCATCATCGACACGCCGCCGAACCGTGCGGACATGCCCGATGCGGATTTCACGCGCTGGGTCCGGCCCGAACAGATCGCCGCGACGATCGGGTTCCTGCTGTCGACTGACGCGCAGGCGATCACCGGCGCATCGATTCCCGTGAGTGGTCGCGTGGCGTAGCGGCTGACGGGCGATCGCACTCGATTTCGACGTCAGGGCATGCGAAATCGCGCACGCGGAATGTGCGCGATCGGCGCGTTTCGATCAGCAGGTTGCACGGCTGCATACGGCCGGCGGCCTGCATGCCGCAGACCATCACCGTATACTGGGCGTTCGACATCATGTGACTGAAGCCGTGACCAAGCCTGCCTCCGCGGATACGCTCGCCGACGATCCGCGTCCGACCCCGCCCGAACAACCCGAACTGGAAGACTGCTGCAACAGCGGCTGCTCGCCGTGCGTTTTCGACCTGTACGACGAAGCGCTGGCGCGCTATCGCGTCGAGCTGGCCGAATGGGAAGCGCGGCACGCGCAACTCAAGCATCACAAACGGGCTTGATGCCCGCAAGCGGTCGCGCATGCCCCGATTCGCTGCCGGCGATGTGTGGTCCGACCCGTGTCGTCACGTACCGGCGCGCACGCGTCGATGCATCGGTCCCAGCGCGGCAGACAACGCGACGCACACGAGCAACACGACCGTCAGCCCCCACATCGCCGTCCTGAACCCCTGCACGTAGTCGAGCGCACCCGGCTGCGCGCCGAGCCGCGCGAAGAACAGCCCGCCAAGTGTCGCCGCCCCGACGGCCGCGCCGATCTGCAGCATCGTGCTGACCATGCCCGATGCGACCCCGGCGCGCGCCGCGTCGACTTCCGCGAGCACGATCCGCACGACCGACGGCAGCACGAGGCCTTGCCCGATGCCGATCGCCGCGATGCCCGCGTAAAAGCCCGGGCCGGGCGCGTGTTCGCCGGCCAGTGCGGCGGCGGTCGCGACGCCGGCCGCGAGCATCGCGAAGCCGAGCATGAGCACGCGATGGCCGCCGAACCGGTCGACGAGGCGCGGCATCAGCAGCGGGCTCGCGAGGAAGCCGATGCCGAGCGGCAGGATCGCCAGCCCCGACGCGAGTGGCGACCAGTCCAGGCAGCCCTGCAGATAGATCCCGTAGCTCAGGAAGAACGCGCTCAGCATGTAGAACAGAAACGCGAGCGTGAGCCCGAGCACGACGACCGGATTGCGCAGCAGGCGCACGTCGAGCAGCGGATCGCGGCCGCCCGCGATCCGGCGCGCTTCGACCGCCAGCAGCGCGCCGAGCATCGGCAGCGCCCCGGCGATGCACGCGACCATCCACAGCGGCCAGCCCGCCTCGCGTCCGTGCGTGAGCGGATAGACGAGCATCAGCAGGAACAGCGACAGCAGCACCGTGCCGGGCACGTCGATACGCTGGCCGCGTGGCGGCCGGCTTTCCGGGATGAAGCGCCAGCTGCCAAGTAGCGCGAGGATGCCGATCGGCACGTTGACGAGGAAGATCGCGCGCCAGCCGAGCCCGAACGGATGGAGGCTGATCAATGCGCCGCCGCCCAGTTGGCCGATCACGGCCGCGAGACCGAACACGAAACCGTAGAAACCCATCACGCGCACCTGCTCCTGCGGGCTGAACACGCTGCGGATCGTCGCGAGCACTTGCGGCGCGAGGACCGCGGCGAACAGGCCCTGGAGCACGCGGCTGCCGACCAGCACCGCGCCGCTGCCGGCGAGCCCGCACAGCGTCGATGCGACGACGAAGCCGGCCATCCCGATCATGAACATCCGCTTGCGGCCGTACAGATCGCCCAGACGCCCGCCGGTGATCTGCACGACCGCGTTCGCGCACGCGTAGGCCGACACGACGAGCTGCAGCTCGGACGGTCGTGCGCCGATGCCGTCGCGGATGGCCGGCAGCGCGAGATTCACGATGAAGTAGTCGAGCGGCGGCAGAATGGCGCCGACCAGCAGGACCACGAGCGCCCAGCCGTGATGGCTGCGCGGCGGTGCCGCGGCGGCCGTGCCTGCCGGCGCGCAAGGGGCGAGGGTGTTGTCGGTCATGAACGGAAGTCCGGAAGAATGAGGGCTGCAACGCATGTCGAAGCCCGTTGAACCGGGCTCGTGCGAGCCGTTGAACCAATATTCTGCGGATTGCCGATGAATCGGAAAAGCGGGAATTGGTGGTAGCATCCATCGGGTTATTCGATGGATGGAGAGGGCGATGCGCGGTTTCGACCTGGATCAGTTGCGCACTTTTGCGGCGGTGGCGGATGCGGGCAGCCTTTCGGCGGCCGCGCCGTTGCTGCATCTGTCACAGTCGACGGTGAGCGAGCAGGTGCGCAAGCTCGAATCGCGCGCCGGCGTGCCGCTGTTCGTGCGCAGCAAGCGCGGCGTGGAGCCGACACCGGCCGGCGCACGTTTGCTGCAGCATGCGCGCCGCATCGTCGCGCTGAACGAGGCCGCGTTCGACGAAGTGCGCGGCCAGGCGATCAAGGGCGAGTTGCGCGTCGCGATCACCGATTACTACCGGACACACGAAGTCGCGGGCCTGCTCGCGCGGTTGCGGGAGTGCTACCCGCAACTGAGCCTGCACGTGAGCGCGATGAAGAGCGCGGAGATCGAAGCCGCGCATGCGCGCGGACAGATCGATCTCGGCGTCGTGATGAACCTGTCGAGCGGCCCGTTCCGGCCCGCGTCGGCCGATACGCGCTGGGTGCTGCGGCGCGAGCCGCTGTCGTGGGTTGCATCGCCCGCGCTCGCCGAGCAATTGCCCGAGCCGTTGCCGCTCGTGCTGCTGCCGGACGACTGCATGATGCATCAGATCGCCGTGCGCTCGCTCGACGAGCAGCACGCGCCGTATGTGCTCGTGCACAGCGCGTCGGGCGTCGCGGGGCTGCAGTCGATGCTGGCGGCGGGGCTCGGCGTCGGCTGCCTGTGCGCATCGGCGATCGGCGAGGGTCTCGTGCGGCTCGGCGCGAAATACCGGCTGCCGGCGCTGCCCGACGCCGTGTTCTCGCTGACGCCGCCGATGCCGGGCGAACGCGAGACGGTCACGCAGGCACGCGAGGTGCTGTCGCGGCAGTTGCTGATGTGACGCAGCCATGCGCGTCGGCGCAGACGCACGTATTCGACGGGGGCGGCACCAATGAAAATATCGAGAGATTTCGGGATCGTCGTTCGACGCGCGGCGCTGGTCGAGAAAGCGGTCGACCTGTCCACGGTCATGCGCGAATTCAATTTCGCCGACTATTTCGACGAGTCCGACCGGCTGGTGTCGCTCGGCCCGTTCTTCGGCGGCGACGCTGCCGATGCGTGCATGAGGCCGCTCGAGCGGCTCGGGCTGGTCTACTTCGACGATTTCTTCATTGTCGAGGAAACGTATCCCGGTTGGTGCGAGGTGGAAGCTTTCTGAACGTTGCGTAGCAGGGAACGATACGCATGAACGACGAACTGAAAAGCGAAATGGCGGCGCGGCTGCAGCACGCGCTGGAGCGGGTGGTCGACGAGCGCTCGCTGATCCAATTCCTGCGCGTGCTCGGCCATGACTGGCACAAGGAGCGCCAGCTCGACGCAGACGTGCCGCCGTCGCCATTCGCGGCCGCCGCGCTCGGCTGGGAAAACCGCTCGATCGGCGAGTACCTGGAGGCGATGGTCGACTGGGCCGAGGCGTCCGAGGACGGGCTGCGCTGCTACGACCTGCCCGACAATCCGTGGCGGCGCATGGCCGACATCCTGTTCGCCGGCAAGATCTACGAATAGCGCATCGCGGCGACTGGCGGGCGCAGCGGGCTGGAGCGGCCTAGTCGGCCGTCCCTTCGGCATACGTGCGCAGCCCGGTAGCCAGTGCATCGAACACGGCCCGGCAACGCGGACTCGCCCGCAGATCCTCGTGCATGACCACCCAGGTTTCCAGTTTCATCGCGGGCCCGTCCGGCAGCAGGCGCACGAGCCGCGCATCGCGCTGTGCGAGCCGGTTCTGGCAGAAGCCGATCCCGTAGCCGGCGCGAATCATCGCGAGCTGCGCGAGATTGCTGTCGGTGCGCAGCGCGAACGCATCGCGGTTCCACAACGGCATCCCGCGTCCTGCCGAGCGGATGAATGGCGTCACCGTATCGAAGCCGATCAGCGCGTGGCGCGCGAGTTCGTCCGTCGACGACGGCGTCCCGTTGCGCGCCAGGTAGTCGTCGCGGGCATACAGCGCGACGTCGATCTCGCCAATGCGCCGTGCGACGAGCGCGTCCTGCGCGGGCGGCGCCATCCGCACTGCGATGTCGGCCTCGCGGTTCAGTACGTCCTGGATGCGGTCGGTCGGCACCAGTTCGATGACGAGCCCCGGATGATCGCGCCGCAACTGCGCAAGCATGGGCGGCAGGACTTCGACCGCGATCACGTCGCTGGCCGAGATCCGCACGGTGCCGCGCACGCCCGCGCCGTGGCTCGCGGCCGCGCGCTCGAACGCGGCTGCCGCGCTGCGTAGCGCCTCGGCGTGACCGCGCAGCGCGAGCGCTGCCTCGGTCGGCAGCAGCCCCGACGGCGAGCGCGTGAAGAGCGTCTGGCCGAACGTGGCCTCGAGCGCCGCGACGTGACGGCCGGCCGTTGGCTGCGTGATGCCGAGCGCGCGCGCTGCGCCCGACAGCGAGCCTTCCGTCAACACGGCGAGGAAGGTGCGGTAGCGTTCCCAGTTCAGATCGATGGCCATACATAAATGTATAGCTAATCAATCATGTTCGGCAATTCCTTGCTAGGCTGCCTCGCGCCAGAATGCGTGCAGACAACGGTTCATTCACGGAGAACGACCATGACGGCAAACGCAGGCAGAACGCAACGACAGGCACTCGTGCTCGGCGCGAGCGGAGGCATCGGAGGCGAGGTCGCGCGTCAGTTGCGCGATGCCGGCTGGCAGGTGCGCGCGCTCAAGCGCGCGCTCGACGCCGAGACGGTGGAGCGCGACGGGATCGCCTGGATGCGCGGCGACGCGCTCGATCGCGAGGCGGTGGTCCGCGCGGCGCGCGGCTGCAGTGTGATCGTGCATGCGGTGAACCCGCCCGGTTACCGGAACTGGTCGACGCAGGTGCTGCCGATGCTCGACAACACGATCGCGGCGGCGACGGTGGCGCAGGCGACCGTCGTGCTGCCGGGGACGATCTACAACTACGGCCCCGACGCGTTTCCCGTGTTGCGCGAAGAGGCGCCGCAGCATCCGGTGACGCGCAAGGGCGCGATCCGCGTCGAGATGGAGCGGCGGTTGCAGGCGGCGACCGCGCAGGGCGTCCGGACGATCATCGTGCGGGCCGGCGATTTCTTCGGGGGGCATGCGGGCAACAACTGGTTCGGGCAGGGGCTCGTCAAGGCCGGGCGGCCCGTCGCGGCCATCAGCGTGCCGGGCCGGCCGGGCGTCGGCCATCAATGGGCGTACGTGCCGGACGTCGCGCGCACGATGGTCGAGCTGCTCGAGCGACGCGACACGCTGGCGCCGTTCGCGCGCTTCCATCTCGGCGGGCACTGGGACGCGGACGGCACGCAGATGACGCAGGCCGTGCGCCGCGTCGCGCAGCGGCACGGGATGCGGCCGACGGTGCGGCGATTTCCGTGGTGGCTTGTGTGGGCGGCGGCACCGTTCGTCACGACGATGCGCGAGATGCTCGAGATGCGCTATCTGTGGCGCGAGCCGCTCCGGATGGACAACGCGCGGGTGACGGCGGTGCTGGGCCGCGAGCCGATGACGCCGCTCGATACCGCGGTGGAGGCGGCGCTGGCCGGGCTGGGCTGCTTGCGATGACGGCGAGCGGGGCACGCGGATGGCGGGCCCGCATGCGGTTCATGTCCGTGATCGCATGCGCGCCTGCCACCTGCCGTCACGCGACGACCGGCAATACCTCGACCGCATACCGGTGCCGGAGGCTGCGCCCGAGCACCGGGTCGTGCAGTTCCATCTCGAATGTGTCACCGTCGCCCATCGCCGCGATCGCGCCGTGCACGGCGACCGTGCCGCCGAACATCGCGCAGCGCGCGGGCATCGTGCGCCGGTCGTCGAAGCGCTGCCACAGCGCATCGGGCGCGAGCAGCCCGCTGACGGCGCCGTGCTGATACGCGACGCGTTCTCCGCCAGGTCCGATCAACCATGAACGCATCTCGATCGCGTCCCAGTGATCGGCAACGTCCGCATGGCGCCACGCATCGCGGCCGAGCGGTTTCGCGCATACCTGCTTCGACACCGCGACGCCGTAGGCCTCGACTTCCCGATCCGTATGATCGGAACCGACCGTCACCAGCGTGCCGACCGGGCTGTCGATCAGCACGCACTCGATCTCGCCGCCCGAGCGCGCGCCGAGCACGCCGATCGACGCCGCCTGCGTGAGCAGCGCGGATGACACGCGATAGAAGCACGGCGTGGTCGACGGCGGCGCGACGCCGAGCGCCGCGAGTTCGTCGATGTGCGCGCGGATCGCGGCCGGATCGCGGCCGGCCCAGCCGGCAATCACGACCCGTTCGATCTCGACGTCGACATGAGCGGACGCACCTTGCGGGGACATCACGTTGAACGACAGGGCTTGCATGCGGGTATCCGTTTGAAGTGCGAATGAATGAAACGATCGGCAGGGACGCTCAATCCGCGAGCGGCCGGTGCGCGGTCTCGCGCGCGGCCAGCAGCGCGATCGACGTGACGACGAGCGACGCGGTGACGTACAGCGACACGGCCGTCGTCGTTCCCGTCTCGCGGAACAGCGTCGCGATCACGAGCGGGGCGAAGCCGCCGCCGACGATGCCAGCGAGCGTGTAGGCCAGCGACGAGCCCGCGTAACGCACGCGCGTCGGGAACTGTTCGGTGACGAACGCGCCTTGCGGGCCGTACATCGCCGCATGGATCACGAGGCCGATCGCAACCGCCGCGACGATCGCACCCGGCCGCGCCGAATCGAGCATCGTGAAGAACACGAACGCCCACACGATCCCGGCGATCGCGCCGGCGAGGTATACGGGGCGGCGTCCGAAGCGGTCCGACAGCGCGCCGAAGAACGGCACCGCGAGCGCGTTGCACGCCGTGCCGATCATCACGGCCGTCAGTGCGACGGGGCGCGACAGGTGCAGAACGGTCGTCACGTAGGTCAGCGTGAACACGACGATCAGCGCGTACAGCACGTCCGAACCGATCCGCGACCCGCCCGCGATCAGCAGGCGCTTCCAGTGATACTTCAGCACGTCGGCGACGGGCACCTCGGCGGTCGCGTGCGATTCGGCGAGCTGCTCGAACTGCGGCGTTTCGTCGACGCCGCGCCGCAGCCGGAAACCGAACACGACGAGCAGCGCGCTGGCCGCGAACGGCACGCGCCAGCCCCACGACAGGAAGTCGCCCGACGTGGTCGACAGTGTCACGAGCGCGATGCAGCCGGTACCGAGCAGCGTGCCGAACGACGGGCCGATCTGCGTCCACGATGCGGACAGCCCGCGCCGCTTCTGGTCGCCGTGCTCGACCGACAGCAGCACCGCGCCGGCCCATTCGCCGCCGAGCGCGACGCCCTGCACGAAGCGCAGCGCGACGAGCAGGATCGGGCTCAGGATGCCGGCCTGCGCATAGGTCGGCAGCGCGCCCATCAGCGCGGTCGTGACGCCCATCAGCACGAGCGTGAGCATCAGCACCGCACGGCGGCCGATGCGGTCGCCGAGATTGCCGAACACGAAGCCGCCGAGCGGGCGCGATACGTAGCCGACCGCATAGGTCGAGAACGCGAGGATCGTGCCGGCCAGCGGATCGACCGACGGAAAGAACAGATGATTGAAGACGAGCGCGGCGAGCGTGTTGTAGATCGTGAAGTCGTACCACTCGAGCGACGTGCCGATCATGCTCGCGGTCGCGAGTCGGCTGTTGCGGACGCGGCGGGGTGCGTGGGCGGCGGGCTGGGCGAGAGTGCTCATGGTGTCGGGCATGTCGTGAAGGATGACGGGATGACGCGCGTGCCGATGACGGATGACGCGGCCGGTGGCGAAGTCGGGATTCAGGCCGGCAGGGCGGCGGCGGCCGCTTTCGTTTCGGCATCGCGACCGGCCGCCGGCGGCGGCGCGGCGGCGCGCCACAGCAGGTCGAAGGTGCGCACTTCGTCGTGACCGGCGATGGCGGTAGCGATGGCGGTGGCGACGCGGCGGGTGGCCGCCGCATCGCTGCCCTCGATCAGCACGAGCGCGTCGGCGGCCGGACGCGCGGCCGCATCGGCACCGATCGGCGCGGACAGGTCCGGCACGGTGCGGAACAGCCGTGCCGCATGGATGCCGGGTTCGCTCAGCACCGCGTCGAAGCGCTCGCGCAGGTGCGGCACGTCGATGCGCTCAGGCTGCAGTACGAACAGCGCGAGATGCATGCCTTCGCCGTCGCCGGCCTCGATCGTCAGGTCGCCGACTCGCCGCTGCGTGCCCGTCATCCGTTCGAAGTTCGCGAGCGACCAGGCGGTCTGCCGCGTGAATGCGCGCCGATACGCGTCGCTGCGGAACACGTCGAGCGTGTCCGTCACGTAGAGCGCGAGGTACTTGCGCGGGCCGCCGTCCGTCGCGCGAAACCGTCGCGCATGCGTGAAGCCGGGAATCGCGACACGCTCCTGCATGTGCTCGCGGTCGTACCACGCGTTGAAATCGGCTTCGTGCGCGGGGTCGATGTCCGTCCAGACGCAGAGCTGGCCGTGTGGAAGGGAAAGGCGGGTCATGGCGGGTTCCTCGTGACGGGTGTGTCAGGAACCGCAGTGTCCCGAAGACGGGCCGTGCCCGTCCAACAAGAAAACAAATTCGCGGTGAACAGGTTTTCTTATGAGCGGCGCGGACGGCGTTTCGCCGGGGTGGCGGGCGGCGCGGATTCCGGCATGCGTTTTGCCGCTGCGGTCCGGGGTTTTCTTGCCGGGTGGACGGGAGCTTCGTCGACAGCCTCGGCCTTTGCCGATGCGCCCGTCTTCGCATGACTCGATGCGGCCGGCATCGCGCGTGCAACTTCGCTCGCCAGTTCCGCGATGCGCGCGGCGACCGGCAGGCCCTGCGTGCGATACGACGCGACGAGCGGCAGCGCGGGGAATTCGGGTTCGACGTCGAGCAGTTCGAGCGCGCCTTCCTGCAGTTCGCGCCCGATGATCGCGGGCGGCAGCGCGGCCACGCCGAAGCCGTCGGCGACGAGCCGGATCATCGCGGCGACCGACGTGATGCAGTTGATGCTGGCCGGCCGTTCGACGGCCGCGAACAGCCGCTCGATCGTTGCGTGAGGCCCCGAATGTCGCGAGAAGCTGATGATCGGATACGCGGCGAGCCGCGCGATGTCGAGCCGTTCGCGGCCGAGCCCGAGGCGCGGGCTGGCCGCCCAGCGCACCGGGAATTCGCATAGCGGCAGGTTCGTGAAGTCGGGGCCCGGCACCGGGTCGGTCTGCAGGATCAGGTCGACGCCGTCGGTGCTCAACAGGCGAATCAGGTGCAGCGTCGTATCGCTCGTGATTTCGACGTCGAGGCGCGGATAGCGCTCGCGCAATTGCGCCATCAGCGCCGGAAACCAGCTGTGAACGATCGATTCGATCACGCCGATCCGGATCAGGCCCGCGTCGCTCGCCGCGTCGATGTCGCGCCGCATCTCGCTGTCGAGCCGCACGATTCGCTCCGCGTAGGCGAGCATGCGCCGCCCGGCGGGCGTGAGCGTGGCCGAGCGCGTGTTGCGGTCGAACAGACGCACGTCGAACGCCTCTTCGAGCGACGCGATGCGGCTCGACACGGCCGCCTGCGTCGTGTGCAGTTTCTCGGCCGTGAGCCTGAAGTTCTCCAGCTTCGCGAGCCAGACGAAGGTTTCAAGAAACCGGATGTTCATCGAATTCCGAGCGGTGAGGCAGTGCCGCGCGGGGGCGGCGGGATCGGTCGATGTTAGCGGATTTCCGGGGCGTGAACGCGCGCCGTGCGTGCCGGGGCGGGGGGCGGGCGTTCGAGTGCCGGAAGACACGCGCCCGACCTTGTGCGGCCGCCCGCAACGCGGTGTCACGTGGGCTTCGTGTCTTCAGGCATCACGGCTTGTCGAACGCGAGCGTCGGCACATCGACGACCATCGCGCCGCCGTCAGCCACGAGCGTCGCGCCGGTCACGAACGACGCGTCGGGCGAGGCCAGGAACGCGCACACGGCCGCGATCTCGTCCGGATCGGCCGCGCGCCGCAGCGGCACGTCGGCACTGACGCGCGCATAGGCGCCGTCGAGCGTGTCGCCGTGAGCGGACATCAGCGGCGCCATTTCCGCATCGGCCATCGGCGTGCGGACCCAACCCGGGCACACCGCATTCGCGCGCACGCCGTGCGGCCCGTAGTCGCGTGCGAGCGAACGCGCGAGCCCGAGCAGCGCATGCTTGCCGACCGTATAGCCGCATACGCCGGGCCCGGCCGCGAGCGCGGCGATCGACGCGACCAGCACGATGCTGCCGCGCCGCGCGATCAGGTCGGGCAGGCACGCGCGTGCGCTGACGAACGCGGTGTCGAGGTTCGCATGCATCGCGTCGCGCCATTGCGCGTCGTCGGTTTCATCCGCGCGGCCGAGACCGTGGCCGCCCGCGCATGCGACGAGCGCATCGACGGGGCCGAACCGTGCAGCGATCTCAGGCAGGAAACGCGCCCAGTCGGCCGTGCTCGCGGCGTCGCCGGCGAGCGCGAGGCCGCCCGTCTCGGCGGCGAGCGCGTCGAGCGGCGCCCGACGCCGCCCGATCAGCGCGACGCGATCGCCGCGGGCGGCGAAGCGGCGCGCGCACGCGGCGCCGATGCCGGTGCCTGCGCCGGTGATCGCGATCGTACGGGGTTGCGGGTGCGTCATGTCGTTCTCCGGAGGGTGTCGTTTCCGGTCACTTTAGGTGGCGCCGACGCACGCCGGTATCCGCCGAAAGGATGAACGCATACCGGCCGGACGGGCGAGGGCGGTATCGCGCACCGGGCCGACCGGCCGGATCGCGGTCATTTTGCAAAAGCTGACGATGTCCGGCGCCGAATCGCTCTATCCTCCGTATTTTTGCGATGCGTCGCAAAAGCCCGGCAAAATGGCGCGGGCGCGCCCGCCCATCAGTGCGGGGCGCGACGGCCGCCCGATTCCGTCGTGCAAGCGGAGCGGCAGGCGGCAAGATCGGCGTGCGCATGCGACCGATACGGATACATGAGCTCTGCCGATGGCGCAGGGCGCGGTGGCTGATCGCCCGGTCGCGCATTGCGCGGCCGGACCATCGACAGGAACAGGGAGGGGCCGGCAATGAGGCTGGACGACGAAAGAGAAAGCGTGAACGTCGAGGATCGACGCGGCGGTGGCGGGTTCGGCGGCGGGCGCGCGACGATCGGCATCGGCACGATCGTGGTCGCGCTGGCTGCATCGTATTTTTTCGGGATCGACCCGCGCGTCGTGCTCGAAGGCGCGTCGGCGCTGCAGGGCCGGCAGCAGCAGGCCCAGCCCGCGCCTACGCAGCACCAGGGCGCACCGGCGAACGATCCCGGCGCGGTGTTCACGCGCAAGGTGCTCGGCAATATCGAGCGCACGTGGACGGGCGTCTTCAACACCCAGTTGCATGCGCAGTACCAACCGCCGAAGCTCGTGATGTTCACGAACTCGACGCCGACCGCGTGCGGCACCGGCCAGACCGCGATGGGGCCGTTCTACTGTCCGGGCGACCACAACGTGTACATCGATCTCGGCTTCTACGACGAACTGCGCAAGCGCTTCGGCGCGGGTGGCGATTTCGCGCAGGCCTACGTGGTCGCACACGAAGTCGGCCATCATGTGCAGAACCTGCTCGGCATTTCCGACAAGGTCGATGCCGCGCGCCGCCGTTCGAGCGAAGCGCGCTCGAACGCGCTGTCGGTGCGGATGGAACTGCAGGCCGACTGCTTCGCCGGCGTGTGGGCGAACAACGCGCAGCGCGCGAACCAGCGGCTGATGGAGCCAGGCGATTTCGAGCAGGGGCTGAAGGCGGCCGCCGCGATCGGCGACGATCGGTTGCAGCAGCAAGGCCAGGGCTACGTCGTGCCGGAGAGCTTCACGCACGGCACCAGCGAGCAGCGTGTGTACTGGCTGCGGCGCGGGATGGAATCGGGCGAAGTGAGCGCCTGCGACACGTTCGCCGCGAACGCGCACTGATATTCACTGACAGGGCGGGGCGCGCATGGTGCCGCGCCTTCGTTTCGAGGCCGCCCGCGCGGCCGCTCCGGAAACTTCGCCGATCGTTCCGATCGCGCTCGATCGGCGTGCGCGATGTTCCGCGCCGTCTTCTACGTCCATGCTCGGTCCTGCGGCTCACGGCGCATGCCTTGCCGACGCGGATTCCGTCGTCGGGACACGGCCGGTGCGTGCGATGTCTCGCGCCACCCTCGACGGCCATCGTCGACCGCAGGGTTCGCGGCGCATGATGTCCTGACGTCGATTCGGTTGTCGCAACACGGCCGGCGCGTCCGCCATCCAGCACCGGCAGACGAATTGCCGATTTGTGCTCACTGGCCCATTTTCGGCGCCGGTAGGCTGGCCCGAACTTCGACGCGTGCGGCCGCCGGCCGCTCCCATCATGCCGACCTCATCCATTCCAGCCGATCACGAAGCCGCCGACTGGCAGCGCGCGCTGCGCGCGTGCGTCGATGCGTTCGACGCGTTTGCGAGCCCGTCCGCGATCGTGTTCTACCGGCTCGACCTGAGCGGAGAGCCGGCCGATTTCGAGCTGTTCGGCATGCCCGAGTCGATGCATCGCACCTACATCGCGCGCTACCGGATGCTCGATCCGCTGCACCCGTCGCGCTGCGCGGCAGGCGCTCACGCGGTCGTGACGCTCGCTTCCCAATTGCCTGAGGAAAGACGCGACGCATCCGCATACTGGACCCGTTTCCTGCGGCGGCACGATGTTGCCGACGTCGTCGAGATCTGGCTGCGCGACGACGCGGGCCGGACGATCGGTGCGTTTTCGCTGCTGCGCTTCGGGAAGGGCGTAGCGGGCGGTGGCGTCGGCAACGGCACGGCGGGCCGGTTCGCGCCGGGCGAGATCGACGCGCTGGCACGGCTGCAGCCTGTTGCCGAAGCCGCGCTGAGCCCGCTGCTGCGCGCACGGCGCGGGATTCACCGGATCGATTGCGAGGCGCGGCTGACCTACCGCGAGGAGCAGATCGCCCGCCTCGTACGCGACGGCCGCTCGAACAAGGAGATCGCGCGCGATCTTGCGCTCGGCCAGCCGACCGTCAAGACGCATCTGATGCGGATGTACCGCAAGCTCGGCGTGTCGAACCGCACCGAGCTGGTCGGCACGTTGTTCCTGTAGTTTTTCCGCGTCCGCACCAGCATGCATCCCGCGCCATTCATCTGACGATAGCGCGGCGCTCGCACGCCGCCATTCCCCGTTCCCGGCTCACCCGCGTTTCGATCTCCCGCGCGCTTGCCAATTTGCGCTCACGGGGCGCGATCCCTCGTCGATACAGTGGTTCGACACCCGCATGCCGGAGCGCACGCGGCCCAGCCACGACAATCATCGAGACGCCCATGAGCACCACACACTTCGTCGCGGTCAGCGACACCGTGCGCACCTTCGTCGCACGCGATTTCGGCCTTTTCATCGACGGCGCCATGCAACCCTCGCACGCGGCCGCGCGACTCGACGTGTACGACCCGGCGACGGGCGAGCGGCTCGCGACGGTCGCGGATGCCGACGCGCACGACGTCGACCGCGCGGTCGCCAGCGCGAAGCATGCATTCGACACCCGCGTGTGGAGCGGGCTGCGCCCGGCCGACCGCGAGCGCATTCTGCTGAAGCTCGCCGACCTGATCGAAGCCGATGCCGAAACGCTCGCGCAGCTCGAAACGCTGAACCAGGGCAAGTCGATCCACGTGTCGCGCGCGATCGAGGTCGGCGCGAGCGTCGAATACGTGCGCTACATGGCCGGCTGGGCGACCAAGATCACCGGCCAGACGCTCGACGTGTCGATCCCGTTCCCGCCCGGCGCGCGCTACACGGCCTATACGCGCAAGGAGCCGGTCGGCGTGGTCGCCGCGATCGTGCCGTGGAATTTCCCGCTGATGATCGCCGTGTGGAAGCTGATCCCGGCACTCGCGGCCGGCTGCACGATCGTGCTGAAGCCGTCGCCGGAAACGCCGCTCACCGCGCTGCGCCTCGCCGAACTCGCCCTCGACGCCGGCGTGCCGCCCGGCGTGTTCAACGTCGTCACCGGCGGGCGCACGTGCGGCGCCGCACTCTCGAGCCACCCGTCGATCGCGAAGATCTCGTTTACGGGTTCGACCGCGACCGGCAAGCAGGTTGGCGCGGCGGCCGTGCAGAACATGACGCGCTTCTCGCTCGAACTCGGCGGCAAGAACCCGATCGTGATGCTCGACGACGTCGACGTCGCGCAGGCGCTCGACGGCGTCGCCGCCGGCGCGTTCTTCAACCAGGGGCAGGTGTGCGCGGCCGCGTCGCGCATCTACGTGCACCGCAGCAAGTTCGCGCAACTCGCGGACGGCCTCGCGGGCGTCGCGCAGTCGATGAAGCTCGGCGCGGGCCTCGACACCACCGCGCAGATCAACCCGCTCGTCTCCGCGCACCATCGCGACAAGGTCGTCCAGCACATCGAGGGGGCGCGCCGCGCGGGCCTCACGTTCCTCGCGGGCGGCACGCCGGCCGACGACCTGCCCGGCTACTACGTGAAGCCGGCCGTGATCGCCGATCCGCATCCCGACAGCGCGATCGTGCGCGACGAGGTGTTCGGCCCGGTGATCGTCGTCGTGCCGTTCGACGATGCGGCCGACGCCGTGCGCCTCGCGAACGCGTCGCCGTACGGGCTCGCCGCGAGCATCTGGAGCAACGATCTGAAGCGCGTGATGAATCTCGTGCCGCAGATCGAGGCCGGCACCGTGTGGGTGAACTGTCACATTCCACTCGACCCGTCGATGCCGTTCGGCGGCTACAAGCAGTCGGGTATCGGCCGCGAGTTCGGCCAGTACGCGATCGAAGGCTTCACCGAAACCAAATCCGTGTGCATCGCGCACTGACGCGCGGCATCCGTTCCGAACACCCCGAAAACCTCGAAACCCGATCCTCTAACGCGAGCGATCGCGGTTCAAACGATCCGAAAGTGGAGATTGCAATGAGCTACAACGAAGCGAAGTTCTGGCACCCGATGCTGCACCCGAACGAAATGAAACGGCGCAAGCCGATCCGCATCGTGCGCGGCGACGGCTGCTACGTGTTCGACGAAACCGGCAAGCAGCTGGTCGATGGCGTCGCGGGTCTGTGGAACGTGAACGTCGGGCACAACCGCCAGGAAGTGAAGGATGCGATCGTGCGCCAGCTCGATGAACTCGAATACTTCCAGCTGTTCGACGGCATCTCGCATCCGCGCGCGGAAGAGCTGTCGAAGAAGCTGATCGACATGCTGGAGCCGGAAGGAATGCGCCGCGTGCTGTACAGCTCGGGCGGCTCCGACTCGATCGAGACCGCGCTGAAGATCGCACGCCAGTACTGGAAGGTGCGCGGCCAGGCCGATCGCACCAAGTTCATCTCGCTGAAGCAGGGCTATCACGGCACGCACTTCGGCGGCGCGTCGGTGAACGGCAACACGGTGTTCCGCCGCAACTACGAACCGAACCTGCCCGGCTGCTTCCACGTCGAGACGCCGTGGCTGTACCGCAATCCGTTCACGCAGGATCCGGAGGAACTCGGCCGGATCTGCGCGGAAATGCTGGAGCGCGAGATCCAGTTCCAGAGCCCCGACACGGTCGCCGCGTTCATCGCCGAGCCGGTGCAGGGCGCGGGCGGCGTGATCGTGCCGCCGGCCAACTACTGGCCGCTCGTGCGCGAGGTGTGCGATCGCTACGGCGTGCTGCTGATCGCCGACGAAGTCGTGACGGGCTTCGGCCGCAGCGGCAGCATGTTCGGCAGTCGCGGCTGGGGCGTGCGCCCGGACATCATGTGTCTCGCGAAAGGGATCTCGTCCGGTTACGTGCCGCTCGGCGCGACGGCCGTGAACGCGCGGATCGAGGACGCGTTCGCCGCGAATGCGGACTTTGGCGGCGCGATCATGCACGGCTACACGTACGCCGGCCACCCTGTGGCCTGCGCGGCCGCGATCGCGAGCCTCGACATCGTCGTGAAGGAAGACCTGCCGGCGAACGCGGCGAAGCAGGGCGCGTATCTGCTTGAAGCGCTGCAATCGTTCCCCGAACGCTTCGCGGCGGTCGGCGAGGTGCGCGGCAAGGGGCTGATGCTCGCGCTCGACCTCGTCGCGAACAAGCAGACCCGCGAGCCGATCGACCCACTGTCGGGCTACGCGAACGCCGTCGCGGAAGTGGCGCGCGAGCATGGCGTGCTGGTGCGCCCGGTCGGCACGAAGATCATCCTGTCGCCGCCGCTCGTGATCCAGCGCGAGCAGCTCGACCGGATCGTCGACGCGCTCGCGGCGGGCTTCGAGGCCGTGCCATTCGCGTGAGGCCGTAAAGCGGGAATCGCGTGACGCCGAACCGGCGGTGGAGGGCGGGATAACCCGTTCTCCACCGCCGGTTTGCCGATTTGCGCTATGACCGGATTATTTTGCCTGCGTATTTTTTCGACATCGGATCCGGATTGGATCGACTGGGGCTCCGGTGGCGACGTGCTGATGCGCCGCCCCGGGCCGACCGCGAAGCACGGAACGGAGCGGGCGCCGCAGCGCCGGCTCCGCCCAAAAAGGGAAGGAGACGAACATGTCGGGATGGTCTGGAGTGACCGGCGCCGCGGGCGATACGCCCGCCGGCAAGTCGGCTGAAGCAGGCGGCGGCACGGTGCTGAAGGCGGGCGCGGTCGGTTTTCCGACCGCGCTGGCGAGCGCCGTCGGCCTCATCATGGCGAGCCCGGTGATTCTCACCGCGACATCGGGCTTCGGAATGGGCGGCTGGGCGTTCGCGGTCGCGATGATCATCGCGTTCGTGATGATGCAGGCGCAGGCGACCACCTTCTCCGAAGCCGCCGCGATGCTGCCCACGGCCGGCTCGGTTTACGATTACCTGTCGTGCGGGCTCGGCCGCTTCTGGGCGATCACCGGCACGATTTCCGCGTATTTCCTCGTGCACGTGTTCGCCGGCACGGCGGAGACGATCCTGAGCGGCATCATGGCGCTCGTCAACTTCGAATCGCTGAACGCCGCGTTCGAGAAGCACAACAGCTCCTGGCTCGTCGGCGTCGGCCTCGTCGTCACCTTCGCGATCACCAACATCATCGGCATCAAGGTGTTCAGCAAGCTCGAGATCGTGCTGACGGCCGGCATGTGGCTGTCGCTGATGATCTTCGGCATCCTCGGCCTCGCGGCCGCGCCGGCCGTGCATCTCGACGGCTGGTTCGGCGGCTCGGAAGTCGGCACGTCGGTGCCGGCGGTGCTGTCGCTGGTCGGGATGGCGATGTTCATGTTCGTCGGCTGCGAGTTCGTCACGCCGCTCGCACCGGAAATGAAGTCCCCCGGCCGCACGATCCCGCGCGCGATGGCGCTCGGCCTCGTCGGCGTCGCGATCTGCATGTTCCTGTACGGCGCGGCAATCCGCCGCCAGGTCGCGAACGTGCCGGTGAGCCCGGACGGCCTCACGCACCTGCTCGACACGCCGGGCGCGATCCCCGCGTTCGCGCTGCAGGTGCTGGGGCCCTTCGGCCGCGTGTGGTTCGGTATCGCGTTCCTGTGCGCGGGCGCCGCGACGATCAACACGCTGATGGCCGGGCTGCCGCGCATCCTGTACGGGATGGCGATCGACGGCGCGCTGCCGCGCTGCTTCGCGTATCTGCATCCGCGCTTCAAGACGCCGGTGGTCGGCATCGTCGCGTCGGCGATCGTGCCGATCTTCCATGCGTGGCTGATCAACGGCAACCTCGACAGTATCCTGCACCTCGTGCTCGCCGCGACCTGCGCGTGGGGCACCGCGTATCTGCTCGTTACCGCGTCGGTCGTGATGCTGCGCATCCGCCGCCCGGATCTGCCGCGTCCGTATCGTTCGCCGCTGTTCCCGCTGCCGCAGATCGTGTCGAGCGTCGGTATCGTGCTCGCGATCTGGTACATCACGCCACCCGGCATGAACGCGCGCGACATCTACGTGCCGTTCGGCGCAATGCTCGGGCTCACCGCGCTGTACGCGCTGTTCTGGACGGTGGTCGTGCAGCGCCGGCATCCGTTCAAACCGGTGCCGGTCGAGGAAGTGCTGCGCAACGAGCACGTCGCGTCGTGAGGCTCGCATTCATCCGATGGCGCGCGGCGCCCGACACGCCGCCGCCCGGCTACCGGCCCGGCGCGATCGCCGCGCGCGTGCTGGCGGACCTCGGTGCGGTGCGCGATGCGCACTGCGGCGCTGCCGAACCGCTGGCCCGGCTGCCGAACGGCGTGCGCGTGAGCATCGAGGAACGCGTCGACCGTCAGTTCCTGATGCATACGGTCAGCGTGCAGGTGTCGATCAGTGCCGACGGCCCGGCCGCGCAGGGCCATGCGCGCGTGCTGCAGACGGGCTGGCTGCGGCGCACCGGCATCGCGGCAGCGCCTGCGCCGGGATGCGACCCCGGATTCGTGAGGGCGGTGGCCGCGCTCGTCGCCGATTCGTCACTTGCCGATGCGCTACGCCCGCTGCACCTGACCGAATGCGGAATCGCCGCGCGCGACGGGCGCTGGACGCTCGCCGTCGTGCCGTTCGGCGGCAGCGAGATCGTGAACCGGATGCCGTCGTTTCGGCGCTATGTCCGCCTGACCGGCGAGCAGGCCACCGCGCTGTCGGTGGCCTGCCTTGCATTCGAAACTGCACTACGCGGAATTTTGCGGGGGTAAGCTATGCCGCTGCGCGCCGTGCGGGCGCAACGCGGATTCAGGGTTTCACCGGAGATGCCGATGCTGTTCCAGTCACGCTCACACGAAGACGTGCATGACCACGGGCTCGCGATCGCGGGTTGGCATCAGGTCTACCGCCAGATGACGCCGGGCCGGTTCAGAGGCACCGTCACGCAGGTGCTGTACGACGAGTTCCATTTCTTCCGCGAGACGACCAACCGGCGTGTCGCGCAAACCGGCGTTGCGCCGGCCGGGCGTACGTCGCTCGCGGTGCCGCTGTCGATGCCGCTCGCCGGCACGTTCCAGGGCCAGCCGGTCGACGGCTATGCGCTGCTCGCGCTGCGCGCCGGCGAGGATTTCGAATTCCACACGCCGGAAGGGATGGGGCTCGTCGGGATCAGCGCCGCGTCGGACATGATCGACGAGCTGTGCGAAGCCGAGTTCGGCGCGGCCGGCGCGCGCAAGCTGCGGCACGTCACGCGGCTGTCGGACGCGCAAGGCGTCGCGCTCGGCGCGCGGCTGTCGTCGCTGATCGACGACGCGCAGCGCAACCCCGGCTGCCTCGAATATGCGGCCACCCGCAAGATGTTCCGCGACGCGATGCTCGGCATGTTCCTCGATGCGCTCGACCAGGGCATCGGCGTCGAGCGCCGCGACATCACGCACGCGACCTACAGCGACATCGTCAGCCGTTGCGAGAAACACCTGCGCGACCGGCCCGAGGAACCCGTCACCGTGCTCGAACTGTGCCGCGCGCTGCGCTGCAGCCGCCGCACCCTGCAGACGAGCTTCCAGCGCGTCGCCGACGTCACGCCCGTTGGCTATCTGCGCACGATCCGGCTGAATGCGGTGCGGCGCCTGCTGCGCACGACCTCGGCACAGCAACTCGGCGTCGGCGAGGCCGCCGCGAGCTGGGGCTTCACGCATCTTGGCTATTTCGCACGCGAGTATCGCGACCTGTTCGGCGAGTTGCCGTCGCAGACCCTGCGTCCCGAATGACGCTTGCGCATCGCGCCGGTTTTTCCGGGCGCGGTCGCGTGTCGCCCTTGCGCTTCATCATTTGCTGATTTGGGATAGGGGTCCCGAATTTTCGCTGGATAGAGTCCTGTCACCCATATCGACAACACCATCGATCTGCACTGCGAATCGATGACATCAGAGGGGCGGGACATGAAGATCGGACGAAGACTGGCCGCGGCCGCGGCCGCGCTGGGCTGCATGAACGCACACGCGCAAACATCGGGCAGCGTGACGCTGTACGGCACCGTGGACACAGGCATCATCTATTCGACGAACCAGCAGTTCACGCGCGCCGACGGCAGCACCGGCAGCGGCCACGCATGGCAGATGGGCGGCGGCAACCTCGTGCCGTCCCGCTTCGGATTTCAGGGCGCCGAGCCGCTCGGCGGCGGGCTCGACGCAGTGTTTTCGCTCGAGCAGCAATTCCTGTCCGCGAACGGGCAGGCGCTGCAGGGCGGCACCGCGTTCAGCCGGCAGGCGTGGGTCGGGCTGCGCCAGGATTCGATCGGCACGCTCGGCCTCGGCCGCCAGTACGATTCGTACACGGACATGCTCGGCGCATACGTATCGAGCAACAACTGGGCGACGCCGTACGGCTCGCATCTCGGCGACGTCGACAATCTGAACGCCGCGTTCAACTTCAACAACGCGGTGAAGTTCACCAGCGCCGACTTCAACGGCCTGACGTTCGGCGGCACGTTCAGCTTCGGCGGGCAGGCCGGCGACTTTTCCGCGAAGCGCGGCTATGCGGTCGCCGCGACCTACACGCGTGCGCCGGTCGCGTTCTCGATCGGCTATCTCGACTTGCACCAGCCGCTCGACGCCGCGCTCGGCGGCGCGAGCGGCTATATCGGCGACTTCGCGTGCAGCAATCCGGGCGCGATGTACTGCCTGCTCCAGGACGCCGGCTCGATGCGTGCGTTCGGCGCGGGCGGCTCGGTGACGCTCGGCGCGGCGACGGTCGCACTGACCTACACGCACACGCGCCTCGGCGACAGCCGCTATTTCTCGACCGACGCGCAGCCGCGCAAGCAGGCGTTCACGTTCGACATCGGCGAGCTGAACGTCACGTACATGTTCACGCCCGCGCTGCAGGGCGGCGTCGCATACATCTTCAATGCCGCGCACACGGACGGTCGCGGCACGACGCGCTTCCATCAGGTCAACGTCGGGACGAACTACAGCCTGTCGAAGCGCACCGCGCTGTATGCGGTCGCGATCGGCCAGGTCTCGAGCGGCACGGGGCTCGGCACCGACGCGAACGGCAATGCGGTGAACTACGCGCAGATTCCGGTGCTCGCGAACAGCAATTCGAGCCGGCAGCTGGCGGTGATGGCCGGGATTCGCGTGAACTTCTGACGGCGCGCACGTGGCGAGGCGGTCGGGGCGGCCGGCTGCGATGGCCGGCCGGTTCCGCCGCGTGCCACAAATTCTTAACGATCGACGTGAACAATGGCGTTCGCTTCAGGACGCCCGAAGCGTCGCCCGTGTTGCACACGTGTGCAACGCGAGGCCGACCCGCCACCACGCCGATCGAGAGAGACCACATGACCCTGCTGAGCCGCCTGCGCGCGCTGTCCGCCGCCGTTGCGCTGTCCCTTGCCGCCTCGCACGCCTTCGCGGCGGATCTCGTCATCGCGGGCCGCGACGACATCTATGGCAAGGGACTCGCCGACGCCGTCGCCGGCTTCACCAAGCTGCATCCGGGCACCGATATCGAGCTGCTCAAGCTGCCGAACGCGAACCTGTACCAGAAGCTGAAGCTGTCGATGCGCGAAGGAACCGGCACGTACGACCTCGTGATGATGGACGACACGTGGGCGCCCGAATTCATCGGCAACGGCTGGCTGAAGCCGCTGCCGGCATCGCTCGCGGACGCCGATCTCGTGCCGTCGGCGGTCGCGCTGGGCCGCAACTCGGCGGGCGCGCTGTACGCGCTGCCGATCGTCGGCAACGTCGAGATGTTCGCGTACCGGAAGGACCTGCTCGCGAAATACAAGCTGCAGCCGCCGCGCAACTGGGACGACGTCCTGAAGATCGCGCAGACCGTCGGTGGCGCGGACAAGAGCGTGTCGGGCGTCGTGTTCCGCGGCACCAAGGGCAACCCCGTCGTGACGGGCTTCCTGCCGATCCTGTGGGCCTATGGCGGCGACGTGTTCGACCGTGCCGGCAACGTGACGATCGATTCGCGCGAGTCGCAGGCCGCGCTGAAGACGTTCCTCGCGCTGAAGGCCTCCGCGCCGAAGGACGTCGACGTGTATGGCGCCGCCGAAGTGCGCGATGCGCTGCAGCGCGGCACGGCCGCGCAGTCGATCGAGGTGTGGCCGGCGTGGATTCCGGCGCTCGACGATCCGAAGCAGTCGCGCGTGGTCGGGCAGATCGCGTTGCAGCCGCCGCCCGGGCAGACGGCCGGCCCGGCGCCGATGCTCGGCATCTGGCAGATGGGTATTCCGAAGGACGCGCCGCACGCGAAGCTTGCGCAGGACTTCCTGGCCTACCTGAGTTCGCGCGACACGCAAACGCGCCTCGCCGGGATCGGCATTCCGCCGACGCGCCGCAGCGTGTTCGCCGATCCGGCGCTGGTGCGCCAGTACCGCTGGTATCCCGATCAGCTGAAGGCGCTCGAGGCGGGCCGTGCGCGGCCGCGCGTGAAGGACTGGCAGCAGGTCGAGAGCATTCTCGGCGACCAGCTGCAGCTCGCGCTGACCGGGCAGGCCGCACCCGACGCCGCGCTGCGCCAGGCGCAGCAGAAGATCGCGCAGGCGATGGCAGCGGCGGGCAAGTGACGGCTTGCCGCCACGCTTCATCCGGAATCCGCGCATGAAAGCCCTCGGCCGCAGCTTGCCATTCGTCGCGCTGCTCGGACCCGCGCTCCTGGTGCTGGCCGCGCTCGCGCTGTACCCGGTCGCGCAGGTGCTGATCGACTCGTTCTGCCAGGTCGACTACACGGCGGGCCGCCGCGCATTCGCGGGGCTCGCGAACTATCGCGCGGTGCTCGGCGACGACGCGTTCGCGGCCGGCTTCGGCAACACGCTGCGCTTCACGATCGCGGCATCGCTCGTCGAAGTCGCGCTCGGCTTCGGTCTCGCGCTGCTGTTCGTGCGCGCGTTTCCGGGGCGGCGCATTGCGCTGCCGCTCGCGATCCTGCCGATGATGCTGTCCACGCTCGTGTGCTCGGCGATCTGGCGCAACTGGCTCAATTTCGACGGCTTCCTCAACGCGCTGCTCGCCGCGTTCGGCATGGAAGGCGTGCGCTGGCTGTCCGATCCGCATCTCGCGCTGTGGTCACTCGCGCTCGTCGACGTGTGGCAGTGGACGCCGATGGCGTTCCTGATCGTGCTGGCCGGGCTGCAATCGATCCCGCAGGAGCTGTACGAAGCCGCGCGCACCGACGGCGCGAGCGAGTGGCAGTGCCTGCGCGACATCACGCTGCCGCTCGCGGCGCCGCAGATCGGCCTCGCGCTGCTGCTGCGCTCGATCGACACGTTCAAGCTGTTCGACAAGGTCTATGCGCTCACGGGCGGCGGCCCCGGCAACGCGACGCAGACGCTGTCGACCTATATCTACGACACGGGCTTCCGCTTCTTCAACGTCGGGCCGGCGAGTGCCGCGTCGGTGCTGATGCTCGCGGCGTCCGCGCTGCTTGTTTCGGGGTACGTATGGCAGACGGTTCGCAATCGGCGCGCATGATGGCGCGACCCGCGGGCATCGCGCACGCGCGAACGCGTGCCGCATTCGGTCGCGCAGTGCCGTGGATGCTGCGCGCCGCCGCGCTCGCGCTGTTGCTGCTGCCGTGCCTGTGGATGGCCGGCGCGGCGTTCATGCCGACGCTCGAGCGCCTCGATCATCCGCTGCGGATCTTGCCGGCCGCGCCGACGCTCGAGCATTTTGCGTCGGTCTGGTCGAACGGCATCGGCGCGCCGCTCGCCAATTCGCTGCTGGTCGGGTTCGGCACGACGCTGCTCGCGCTGACGCTCGCGCTTCCTGCCGCGTATGCGCTCGTGCGGCTGCGGTTTCCGGCCCGGCTCGACTTGCTGTTCCTGATGCTCGTGCTGGCATTGAAGCTGATGCCGCCGATCACGATCGCGGTGCCGCTGTTCGCACTCGCGAAGCGGCTGCATCTGCTCGATTCGACACTCGGGCTGATGCTCGCTTACCAGATCTACGCGCTGCCGATGGCGATCTGGATGCTGCTCGCGTTCGTGCGCGACGTGCCGATCGAATACGAGGAGGCCGCGTGCATCGACGGTGCGGGGCTCGCGCGGCGGCTCGTGCAGATCGTGCTACCGCTGTGCGCGCCGGGGTTGATCGCGACGGCGATCTTCGTGTTCATCGCCGCCTGGAACGAGTTCCTGATCGCGCTGCTGTTCGTGTCGACGCCGAGCCGCTTCACGCTGCCGCTCGCAATCGCCGGCTACGTGACGGAGAACGGCATCGACTGGGGCGACCTGATGAGCGCGGGGTTGCTGGCGTCGCTGCCGACGCTCGCCGTGGCCGGCTACGTGCAACGCTACCTGCTGCGCGGCTTCGCGGGCGGACTGAAGTGACGCGACGCGTTATACGCAGCTGTGCCGGACCACGTGCGTAACCGGCACGACGCGCGTGCGCGATGCGCCGTCGAACGTCTGGATCCGGTCGGCGAGCAGGTCGACTGCCGCGTGCGCGAGACCTTGCGTGTCCTGGCGCAGTGTCGTGAGCCGATACGCGTCGTATTCGGCGGCGGGGATGTCGTCGAAGCCGATCACGCGCAGGTCGTCGGGCACGCGCAAGCCGAATGTGCCGCGGGCGGCGTCGATCACGCCGAGCGCGAGCAGGTCGGACGAGCAGAACACGCCGTCCGGGCGGTCGCCGGATGCGAACAGTTGCCGCGCGGCGTCGATGCCGCATGCATGTGTATCGGAGCGCGTATCGATCATGTTGACGAGTACCGCATCGAACGCGTCGCCGCGTTGCAGCGCCAGCGCGAACGCATCCGCACGTGCGCGTGCGCTGTAGCTCGCAGTGCGCGGCCCGACGAACGCGAGCCGGCGCGCGCCGGCCCGCACGAGCCGTTGCGCGGCATGGGCGGCGCCCGCCGCGTTGTCGCTGATGACGACATCCGCACCCGGCAGGTTCGCTTCGCGATTGATCATCACGACGGGAATCCGGTGATCGAGATACTGCCGCGCGACCGACAGCGGCGGCGACGCGGACGTCATCACGAGGCCCGCGATCCGGTAGCTGAGCAGCCGTTCGAGCGATTGCCGGACCTGGTGCGGATCATCCGCGTTGGTGACGAGCGGCGTGAACGCGCGCTGACCGAGCACGGCCATCAGGTCCGACAGAAGCCGCGCACGGAACGGATTCTCGAACCCGGCCGTCACGACGCCGATCATGCTGCTGCGCTGCGTGATCATGTCGCGCGCGATCAGGTTGACCTGGTAGCCGAGCGCACGCGCGGCCACCATCACGCGTTCGCGCGTTTCGGGTGCGATGCTCGCCGTCGGCGAGAACGCACGCGACACCGCCGAGCGCGACACGCCGGCCCGCACGGCGACATCCGACGCAGTCACCCACGTTTTTCTTTCCTTGTCACTCATCGATTCATGATCCCTTCGCGATACGAAGCTTCCACGCCGCTGGCCGACTGGATGTCGGCGCTCGACGACGCGCGGCCGCTGCATACGCTGACCCTACCGGGCAGCCATGACACCTGTGCGTATACGGTCGACGATCCGCTCGTGCGCACGCAGTGCGCATCGCTCGCCGCGCAGCTCGAGCATGGTGTGCGGCTGCTCGACATCCGCTGCCGGCACCGGTGCGATGCGTTGGACATCCATCATGGCGGGATCGCGCTCGGCATGTCGTTCGACGATGTGCTCGCGGACTGTACGCGTTTTCTCGAAGCGCATCCGCGCGAATGCATCGTGATGTCGGTGAAGGACGAATGGCCTGCGCAGGCGTGCACGCGCAGTTTCGATGCGACGTTCGACGCGCATCGTGCGCGGCACCCGCGGTTGCGCTGGCATGCGGGCGGCGCGCTGCCGGCGCTCGGCGACGTGCGCGGCGCGGTGGTGTTGTTGCGGCGGTTCCGCAGCAGCCGGCCGCTGGGCATCGACCTGACCGCGTGGCCCGACAACGCGACCTTCACGATCGATCATCCCGATGCGGCGTTCGTGATCCAGGACGAATACCGCGTGCCCGTTGCCGGGTCGATCAACTACAAGTGGCGCGTGATCGATGCGCTGCTGACCGGCATGCCGTCACCGGAAAGCGGCCGCTGGGCGATCAATTTCTGCAGCGGTACGGGGATGGGCGCGAATCCGTCGGTGGTCGCGCGCGGCGACGGCAGGGTGCAGGGGATTCAGGTGCGGCTCGCGGCGCGGTTGCGCGAGCAACGGGGTTCGTATGGCGCGATGCTGCTCGATTTCTGCGACGACGATGACTGGGCGTTGGTGCGGGCGCTGGTTGAATGCAACGATCACGTGCCCGGGCCGGGTGATGGGCGCAGGCTGGCGGGGTGCTAGTGAAGACCGGCAGGGCGAGCGTTTGGTGGAAGGTTGGGCAACCGAAATCTTGCGCGTCGGTGCCGACGCATGGCCTGCGGCCCGCTGCATGCCTGCGCCTGCTTTTGCGCGGCGTGTGGCGGGACGCCCGCTTCCCGTGAAGATCGGCACGTTGCCGAATGTATGACGAGCGGTCCATGTTGCGAACCGAGGCCGATGGATAAGGTTGAACCGTTCGTGGCGGGCGCGGATCGATCGAGTCCGTCGCGGATATCCGGATGTTTCTCAACTCGGCGGGAGGCAACGGGCACTGTGTGCCCGGCATCGCGCCGGCCCATGAACGTCGTCGTGGAAAGCAGAGCCTGCTTCGCCGCGAACTGTCCACGACGCAGGACTGCAAGGAGAGAGGTCATGGCAACGCTCGTCAACATCATGAAGGGCACCCCGAACGCGGTGCAGATCTGGGGCTTTCACGGCCCGTGCAACGTCAGGGACGTCGCAGCGGCATTGAATACCATCGCGTCGGGATTGAGCGGTGACGGTCACACGATTCACATCATGTCGGGAACGCACGGCTATTGCGCGGGGCAGGTCGGTGCAGTCGCCACGCGCGATCAGCGATTCGCCGCGGAAGACCGGGCGCTGGCATCGCCGAAGACGAAGGACAACAAGCCGGTCGCGGTTGCGGTACACGACTTCAATACGGCGAAGCTGCCCGCGCCCGATTACGTGACGGCAGCGATGGCGAAGCTGAACGGCGACATGCGCGCGATCGTGCAGGGCGACCCGGGCACCGCGACGTTCCTGCTCGCGTATTGCTGCAGCGCCGGGACACCGTAACGCGCTGTTGTGCGCTGACGGGCGGACGCGGCGGTCCGCCCCGCTTCGCAACGACGTGGCGTCGTGCGGATACGCGTGCGGCCGTGGCGTTCAGCGCGTCGCGATCGCCACCGCCGCACCGGCCATCGCCGTCGCGCTCGTGCGGTTCGCGATCCGCTTCGCGCGTGCCGACGTGAGGAACGCACGCGCACGCGAAGCGAGCAGCGACCAGAAGCAGTCGGCCAGGATCAGGACCGCGAGCATCGTGCCGACGAGCTCGGTCCACGCGAGGACACCGACATGCGTCAGGTCGACGATCGTCGGCAACAGCGCGAGATAGAAGAGCATGATCTTCGGATTACCGAGCGTGACCAGCGTGCCCGCGACGAACATGCGCCACGGCGACTGGCCGCGCGGCAGGTCGCCGGCCTTCGTGTCGGTCGGCGCGGTCCACATCTTCCACGCGAGAAACAGCAGGTACGCGACACCGAGCAGCTTCAGCACGAGCAGGCCCGTCGCGAACGTGCGCGCGAACGCGGACAGCCCGGCAACCGCCAGCGTGAGCCATAGCGCCTCGCCGATCCACATCGCGGCGAGGAACGGCAGCACGTCGCGCACGCCGTTCGTCAGCACGCGCGCGACGAGCGCGGCGACGCTCGGGCCGGGCGTGCCGGCGGTGACGAGCAGGGCGATGGCGAACACGGCGAGCGCGGACAGCGTCATGACGGACCTCGTGGGCAGGGCGTTCGAAACGTATGAAGTTTCGATTATAGTGACGGCCGTTCCCGCCTGCCTACCTCGTCGTGATGACAGTATCGATCCGGATTCGTCCCGCCACGCGGGAAGACGCGGCCGCGATGGCCGCCGTGGAAGTGGCCGCCGCCCAGCGCTTTCGTGACATCGGCATGCCCGACATCGCCGAAGGCGAGCCGACCGATGCGGCCGACGTGCGCATGCGCATCGACGACGGTCGCGCGTATGTCGCGACGGACGAAGCGGGGACGTGCGTGGGCTTTGCGTTCTACCGGCTGCTCGATGCGCGGCGGCTTTATCTGGAGGAGCTGGATGTCGCGCCGTCGCACGCGGGGCAGCGGATCGGCGCGCGCCTGATCGAACGGATCATGACGCGCGCCGCGCAGGACGGCATCGCACAGGTCGTGCTGTCGACGTTCCGCGACGCGCCATGGAACGCGCCGTACTACGCGCGCCTCGGCTTCGACGTCATCGACGACGCATCGCTCGACGACACGCTGCGCGCGATTCGCGCGCATCACGTGGCACGCGGGCTCGACGAGACGCAGCGCGTGTTCATGCGCGCTCACGTGCGCGCATGAACGCGTCGCCGCCCGTCAGGCCGCGTCGCTGAGCGCCGGGTAGTCGGTGTAGCCCGTTTCGCCTTCGGCGTAGAACGTCTCCGGCACCGGCTTGTTCAGCGGTGCGCCGAGTTCGAGGCGGCGCGGCAGGTCCGGGTTCGCGATGAACAGCTTGCCCCACGCGATCGCGTCGGCGTGACCGCTCGCGAGCGTCTCCTGCGCCGATTCGAGCGTGAATTGCTCGTTTGCGATCAGCGGGCCGCCGAACGCCTCCTTCAGACGCGGGCTCAGATGGTCGCCCGAATACGATTCACGCGTGAAGATGAACGCGATCTTGCGGCGGCCGAGTTCGCGCGCGACGTAACCGAACGTCGCGGCCGGGTCGGAATCGCCCATCGTATGCGCGTCGCCGCGCGGCGCGAGATGCACGCCGACACGGCCCGCACCCCACACGTCGATCGCCGCGTCGACCACTTCGAGCAGCAGGCGCGCGCGGTTCTCGATCGGGCCGCCGTATGCGTCGGTGCGGTGGTTGGTGCTGTCCTGCAGGAACTGGTCGAGCAGGTAGCCGTTCGCGCCGTGGATCTCGACGCCGTCGAAGCCGGCCTTCTTCGCGTTTTCGGCGCCCTTGCGGTACGCGGCGACGATGCCCGGAATTTCATCCAGTTCGAGCGCGCGCGGCGTCACGAACGGTCGCGGCGGCCGCACGAGGCTCACGTGACCGCCGGCGGCGATCGCGCTCGGCGCGACCGGCAGGTCGCCGTTCAAGAACACCGGGTCCGAAATCCGGCCGACGTGCCAGAGCTGCAGCACGATGCGGCCGCCGGCCGCGTGCACGGCCTGCGTCACGCGCTTCCAGCCTTCTACCTGCTCGTCGGACCAGATGCCCGGCGTGTCCGCGTAGCCGACGCCCTGCGGCGTGACCGAGGTTGCTTCGCTGATGATGAGGCCGGCCGACGCGCGCTCGGCGTAATAGCGGGCCATCAGGTCGTTGGGCACGCGCGCGCTGCCTGCGCGGGCACGGGTGAGCGGCGCCATCACGACGCGGTTCGGCAGGGTCAGGTCGCCGAGGGTAACGGGATCGAACAGAGTGGGCATGGCAGATAACCTTTTCAGAAAGGCGGGATTACCGCCGCGTCGTGCGCGGCGTGCGGCCCGCATGGCCTGGGTCAGAGTTCACGGCGCAGGGCGTCGAGAAATGCATCGATGACGGCCTCGTTGCGCCGGAAGAACGCCCACTGGCCGATCCGCGTCGACGTCACGAGCCCCGCGCGCTGCAGCGTCGCGAGGTGCGCGGAGACGGTCGACTGCGACAGCCCGCAGCGCGCGTCGATCTGCCCGGCACAGACGCCGTGGTCGTACGGCAGCGTCTGCTCCGGGAAATGCGCGCCCGGCGTTTTCAGCCAGACGAGGATTTCCCGGCGCACGGGGTTCGAAAGCGCTTTCAGGATCGCATCGATGTCGAGTTCGGTCGGCATGGAAGGGTGATGGTGTTTGGGGCGTTCGTCCGGAAAACCGGTGCAAGCGGGTATCGTCGATGGGCGAATCATATATCGGAAAATTGCGATACGCACGAAGGCACTGATGGAAGTGGGGTTGTTCATCGGTCGGAGCATCAGCGAATCACGCGCCCCCGTACTGCGCGAACAGCCAGCGGCGCATGGCCTCGAGCGCTTCCGAATGGGCATTGGCCTGCGGAAAGACGACGTAAAACCCGAGCGACATCGGAAACGAAAAATCGAACACGCGGCGCAGCCGGCCTTGCGCGATATCGCGTTCGACGAGCGGCTCGCTGGTCAGCGCGATGCCTTGACCCGCGACGGCGGCGTCGATGGCGAGCAGCGACTGGCTGAACCGCGGCCCTTTCGTAGGATCGGTCTGCCCCTTTCCGCCGAGCTTCTCGATGAACTCCGGCCACAGGTCGTGCGCGTCGTGCAACAGCGCATGCTTCGACAAGTCTGCGGGTGTGCGGATCGGCGGGCCGCTTTCGAGCAGTTTCGGGCTGGCGACGGCGAAGATGTCGAGCGGAAACAGCAATTCCGCGACCAGGCCGGCGGGGAACGCGGGCTTGCCGAGCCGGATCGCGATGTCGACGCCGTCGGCCCGGAACGACGCAAGGCGCTCGTCGGCGATGACGCGAACCTCGATGTCGGGATGCAGGCGACCGAAATCCGACAGGCGCGGGATCAGCCACTTCGACGCGAACGACGGCGTCGTGCTGACCGTCAGGACCATGGGACGCTGGCCCAGTGCGTCCGTGGCATCGGCGATTATCTGCAGCGCGCGCTGGACCGACGAAAAGTACTCGAGCCCTTCGCGCGTCAGCGCCAGCCCCCTGGGCAGCCGCCGGAACAGCTGAATCTCCACGACGTCCTCCAGATGCCTGACCTGCTGCGCCACCGCGCCCTGGGTCACGCCGAGTTCGTCGGCGGCCAGCCGGAAATTGAGGTGGCGCGCGGCGGCTTCGAATGCGCGAAGCGCATTGAGCGGCGGGAAGCGACGGGTACGCGACAGAGCCTTCATGCAGTAGAAAATCTACAGTGTGTGTGGAGAAATCATCGTTCGACAAGGCGATTATAGAGTCCTAGAGTGGCGCTTCAGGACGACGATCGCGGCGTTGAGCCGACCTATTCGGGAGAACAGCATGACTGTAGAGAAAGTGGCATTGGTGACGGCGGCGGGCAAGGGCATGGGCGCCGCGATCGCGCGGGATCTTGCGAGCAACGGTTATCGCGTCTCGTTGATGTCGCCGTCCGGCAGCGCGGTCGAGCTTGCCGCGGAACTCGGCGGTTTGGGTATGGCGGGATCCGTCACCGACGACGCCGACATCGAGCGTTTCGTGAACGGGACGCTCGCGAAGTACGGCCGCATCGACGCGGTCGTCAACAACACCGGGCATCCGCCGAAGGGCGACCTGCTCGCCATCGAGGACGACAAGTGGCACGAAGGGCTCGACCTGATCGTGCTCAACGTCGTTCGCGTGCTGCGCCGGGTGACGCCCGTGTTCCTGAAGCAGGGCGGCGGCGCGGTGGTCAACATTTCGAGCTTCGCGGCCGACGCGCCCGAGCAGGCGATGCCGGTGTCGTCCGCGCTGCGCGCGGCGCTGAGTTCGGTCACGCGCCTGTATGCCGATCGGTATGCGAAGGACAACATCCGCATCAATTCGGTGCTGCCCGGCTTCATCGACAGCTGGCCGGCGACGCCCGAGATCGTCGCCCGCATTCCGGCCGGCCGCTTCGGCAGGACGCAGGAGATCGCGCAGACCGTGACGTTCCTGCTGTCGGAAGGCGCCGGCTACATCACCGGGCAGAACATTCGCGTCGACGGCGGGATCGTGCGCGCGCTGTAAGCGGAAGGCGGCGCGCGACGCCTGGCATCAGTTGTGCCGCTCGCCGATCCGGTTTTCTTCCGGACTCCAGACGCTGAGCCCTTCCGTCGGGTCCATCGGCAGATCCCAGGGCCGCGCGGCGATCGCCTGCATCGTCGCGTCGAACCCGGCCTGCCGGCGGGCCGCGATGCCGGCGGGTGTGAAATCGATGTCCTTCCACTGATCGTCGCCGTCGAGCCGGGGCGCTGCGAGCTTGATCACGTGCATCGTGGTCTGGCAGCCCCACGCGGCGAGCGCTTTCACATCGGCCGACGTGCGCTCCGCCTCCGGCAGCCGCATGACCAGTTCCCGGATCACGTGGCGCAGCCGGTGAATCTGCTGCTGCCGCGCGATGTTGCTGTCCGTGCGGCTCGCGTACTGGATGTCCTTCTGCCGCTCCGACACCTGCCAGATGCTTTGCGGCTCCGGCCCGACCGGATTCCACATCTGCACCGAGAAGATGATCGAGCTGCGACGCGGCGCGTCGTCCAGCACGACTTCGACCGGCGTATTCGAGTAGATGCCGCCGTCCCAGTAGGGCGTGCCGTCGACCCGCACGGCCGGGAACGCGGGCGGCAGCGCGCCCGAGCTCATCACATGATCGATGCCGAGCGGCCGGTCGCGCGAATCGAAATAACGCATCGTGCCCGTGCACGCGTTGACCGCGCCGACGGTCAGTCGTGGCCGGCCCGCGTTCAGCAGGTCGAGATCGACGAGCGACGCAAGCGTGTCGCGCAGCGGCTCGACCACGTAGTAAGACGCACGCTCGACGCCGACCCGCGCCAGCGGCCCGAGCCAGGCGGCGGGATTCGGCCGGAAGAATCCCGGCAGGCCCGCGCCGATGACCGCGAGTTCCGAGCCGATCTTGTCCCAGCTCGTCGGGAAGCCCGGCACGTTCACGGCGGGCCGTTCGGTGACGTGTCGCCAGAATTCGGCCATCCGTTGCGCGCGATGTCCGGGCGCGTTGCCGGCGATCAGCGCCGCGTTGATCGCGCCGATCGACGTGCCGATGACCCAATCGGGCTGAATGCCCGCCGCCTCCATCGCCTCGAATACGCCGAGCTGGTATGCACCCAGCGCGCCGCCGCCCTGGAGCACGAGCACGACCTGGCCCGGCAGTTTCGGATGTGCGGGTTGACTTGCCGTCATCGCTTGCCTCGTGTTCGGTGACGGCCGGCGGGTGCCGGCCGGATGGAACCAGTGTAGGCGATCGTCGGGCAGCGTCCGCGGCGCCGGATGCTCGCGGGACCTTGCGGTGCGCCGCGTCATTCCACGGTGATGGTCTCCTTCATGTACGGATGAATCCCGCAGAACACCTTGTAGACCCCCGGCTTGTCGAAACGGAACGAGTAGGTCTCGTCCTGGTCGAGCGCTTTCGAGTGGAAGATGCCCGCGTCGTTGACGACGGTATGCGGCTCCGCGTCGAGGTTTTTCCACGTGACCGTCGTGCCGGCCTTGATCGTGGTCGACATCGGCGAAAACATGAAATTGTGGATCGTCACGAGCGGGCCGGCCGGGGTCTGCGCGAACGCGGCGAGCGGCGTGCCGACGGCGGCCGCGCTCAGGATCAGCGCGGCCGCCAGCGTCGAGGGCTTCAGGAAGGTCATGTCGGTCTCCTTGTGTATCGGCATCAGGCCAGCGTCGTGTCGTGCAGCGACGCCGCGACGGGGTGGCCGGCGAAGTCGACGGTCGTCACGCCGAGCATCGCGGGCAGCCGGTCGCGCGGCACCGTGAGCGGCACCGGACCCGGGCCGTTGCCGGCGGTCGGCTGCGGGAACGCGGTGGAACGCGCGGTGTGGAACGTCACGTTGCCCTCGACCTTCGACACGATCTGGTGGATGTGCCCGTTCAGCACGGTGACCGAGCCGAAGCGGCGCAGCAGCGCCATCGTCTGCGGCGCGTCGCCGGTGCCCCAGCCCCACGGCTCGTAGATGGTCCACATTGGCATGTGCGAGAACACGACGATCGGCGTGCTCGATGATTGCCCCTTCAGATCCTGCGCGAGCCACGCGAGCTGTTCGTCGCCGAAGCTGCCGAGCCCGTTGGGCTTGAAATGCATCACGTTGACGAGTGCGACGAAGTGCACGCCCGCGTGATCGAAGCTGTAGTAGCCACGGTTGTCGGAAGCCTTGCCGAACCGGCTGAAATATTCGGCGCCCGAGCCGTCGGTCACGTCGTGTTCGCCGGGCACCGTGTGCAACTCGGGCACGCGCAGCGCGGACAGCAGTTGCGACGCGTGGTCGAATTCTTCCGCCTTGGACAGGTGCGTGATGTCGCCGGTATGGATCGCGAGCGCGGGCGCGGCAGGCATCCCGTTCACCAGATCGATCGTCTGCCGCAGCGTGGCCGCGACGTCGGGATTCGCGTCCTTGTTGAAGCCGATGTGCGTGTCGCTGATCTGCACGAACAGCGGCCGGCCCGCATTCGCGGGGGGTGCGGCGCCACTTTGCGCGAGCGCGAGATCGAACGGTGTCAGGATGCCGCCCGACAGCGTAAACAGCGTGCCGAGGCCGCCGAACGCCATGCATTGCAGGGCCTTGCGGCGCGACGGGCGGGTGGGGGTCGATGAAGACATGTAAGCCTCGCATTCGTATGACGGAACCGGACGGCCGGATCGTCCTGGAGTTAGCCGGCGCCTTCGCATTCCATACCGATGCGGCGACGGATTTATTCCCGCTTCTTTGCGAGGCCCGACGCGGGCGTTCGATGCTTGCGGATCGCTGACGGAGCGCTGATGGATGGCCCGTCAATGTCCTGTAAGTGACACGTCACGTTTGCGTCATGTTCGCCCGATAGCCTGCGACACCGAATCATCTATCCGGAGCCCCTCATGCCGAATCCCGCGGCAACGGAAACCAGCGGTGCGGGCGGTCGGAGCACGCGCACCATCAGTCTCGCGTCGTTCTTTCCGATCGTTGCCTGCGGCATCGTCCACGTCGGCGCTCACCCGAGCGCGGATCCCGGTCTGGTCAAGGAAAGTTCGGTCCTGCCGATCGTGCTGCTCTTCGTCGCGCAGTCGGCGGCACTGTACTGGGCGCTCCACGAGCTGTTCTGAGCCGCGCAGGCCGATGCCATACCCGGCCGCGCGGCACGCGGCCGGTCCCATCGATTTTCAATTCGACCAAGACGCTACCGATGGATATCCGCTTCTTCAATCCGAATCGCACCGCCAACGCGTCCGCGTGGCGCGTGCTTCCCAACCGCTGGGATGCGGTCGCGTTTCCGCTGATGATCGGCATACTCGCGATGGCGATCGTCGGCTTTCACGAGACGATGGCGCCGATCGCGACCCTGCAGACGCAGAAGATCTCGCTCGATCCGTCGAACCTGCCCGAATACGCGTTGCGCACCACGCTGCGGATGCTCGCCGCGATGATCGCGTCGCTCGCGTTCACGCTGGTCTACGGCACGCTCGCCGCGAAAAGCCGCCGCGCCGGCATGGTGCTGATCCCGATCCTCGACATCCTGCAGTCGGTGCCGGTGCTCGGCTATATCTCGTTTACGGTCACGTTCTTCCTCGCGCTGTTCCCGGGCCGCGTGCTCGGGGCCGAGCTCGCGGCGATCTTCGCGATCTTCACGAGCCAGGCGTGGAACATGACGTTCAGCTTCTATCAGTCGCTGCGCACGGTGCCGCGCGACCTGAGCGAAGTGTCGCGCGGCTTCCACCTGACGTCGTGGCAGCGCTTCTGGAAGCTCGAGGTGCCGTTCTCGATGCCGGGACTGATCTGGAACATGATGATGTCGATGTCGGGCGGCTGGTTCTTCGTCGTCGCGTCGGAGGCGATCACCGTCGGCAACCAGACCATCACGCTGCCCGGGATCGGCGCATATCTCGCGCAAGCCATCTCGGACAAGAACATCGGCGCGGTCGGCTGGGTAATCGTTGCGATGTCGGTCGTGATCCTGGCCTATGACCAGTTCCTGTTCCGCCCGCTCGTCGCATGGGCCGACAAGTTCCGGATGGAGAACACCGCGTCGGGCGACGCGCCGCAATCCTGGCTGCTCGACATGATGCGCCGCACGCACCTGATTCATCAGTTGCTCGTGCCGGCCGGCTGGCTGCTGTCGCAGGCCGCGCGGATTCCGCTGCGCGTGCCGTCGTTCGGCGGTATCGGCGCGCGTGGCGCAGCGAGCCATCGCCCGTCGCGCATCGGCGACATCGTGTGGGGCGCATTCGTGATCGTGCTGACCGCGTACGTCGCGTGGCGCGTCGTCAGCTTCGTCGCGACCGGCGTGACGATGAGCGAGGTCGGCCACGTGCTGATGCTCGGGCTGATCACGCTGCTGCGCGTGATCGTGCTGATCGCGATCGCGTCCGTGATCTGGGTGCCGCTCGGCGTGCTGATCGGGCTGCGCCCCGCGCTGGCCGAGAAGATCCAGCCGCTCGCGCAATTCCTTGCCGCGTTCCCGGCGAACCTGCTGTTTCCGGTGTTCGTGATCGTGATCGTCCACTTCCATCTGAACGCGGACATCTGGCTGTCGCCGCTGATCGTGCTCGGCACGCAGTGGTACATCCTGTTCAACGTGATCGCGGGCGCGATGTCCTATCCGAACGACTACAAGGAAGCGACGAAGAATTTCCGCATCCGCGGCTGGCAGTGGTGGCGCCAGGCGATCCTGCCCGGCATCTTCCCGTATTACGTGACCGGCGCGATCACCGCGTCGGGCGGCGCGTGGAACGCGAGCATCGTGTCCGAGTTCGTGCAGTGGGGCGACACGAAGGTCGTCGCGCACGGCCTCGGCTCGTATATCGCACAGACGACCGCCGCCGGCGACTTCCCGAAGATCATCCTGGGCATCGCGGTGATGTCCCTGTTCGTTACCCTGTTCAACCGCCTGCTGTGGCGTCCGATGTACGCCTATGCGGAATCCCGGCTCCGTCTCGATTGAGAGTAAGCGCGATGCAAAATTCGACCGTAATCAACGCCCCGGCCCAGACGTCCCAGCCGCTTCAGCCGCCGCGCCTCGGTGAGGAAATCCTGCGCGTGGATCACGTCTGCCGCGGCTTCAACAAGACGCAGGGCGAACT
>NZ_QTQD01000044.1:0-50669 GCF_003858025.1 Burkholderia sp. Bp9004
GCGTTTCCGTTAGCGCGAAAGAGGCGTGATTCTATGCACCCGCCCCGGTCTGCGCAACCCCCTTTGTGAAAATATTTTGAAAAAGCCCCCGTGCGCTAACGCGCACGGGGCTTTTGGGGCTCGAGGGACCGAGCGCCGCCCACAATCTCGAGGAAGCCGGCGGTTCTTCGCTCTATATATAAGGCGATGTCACTTGCCGCCGACTGCGGCGTGCAGCCGCTCCATCGGCACTGCATCGGCCATGGCCGTGTAACCCGCGTCACTCGGATGAATGCCGTCGCCACTGTCATACCGGCGCTGCAGCACACTCGGGCGAGCCGGGTCGCGCAGCACCGCGTCGAAGTCCACCACGCCGTCGAAACCGCCGCCGCTCCGGATCCACCGGTTCACCTCGAGTCGGACCGCCTCGCGCCCGGCCGGCAACGCCGCAGGCGTGAGCGTCGCGCCAAAGACCTTCACGCCCTGGTGATGTGCTGCCTCGATCAACCGGCGATAGCCGTCGATCAACGAAGCGGCCGTGACCTGCGTATGCGGGTTGTCGCAATCGAGCCCCGCACGCGGCGGCATCGCCGCAAAGTTGATGTCGTTGATGCCGATCAGCACGATCGCCGCCTTCACCCCTGCACGCGAAAGCGCATCGCGCTCGAACCGTGACGCCAGCGACGTGCCGTAGCATGCCGAATCGCTCAGCAGCCGATTGCCGCTGATCCCGAGATTCACGACGCCGAGCGAATCCGAACCTGCCGCGGCCAGCCGGCGCGCCAGCGCATCCGGCCAACGACGGTTGCGGTTCAGGCTCGAGCGTAGCCCGTCGGTGATCGAGTCCCCGATCGCGGCGACACTCGCCCGCGCGGCGCCCGCCTCGACGGCCAGTTCGGTCACCCACGCATACTGAGTAAAACGCGTGCGGAATGCGCCCGCGCCCGGATCGTTCACATGATCGCCCGGCGCCGATACGTAATTGAGCTGGTTCGACACACGGTGCCACACCGTCATCCGCTGGTTTGCCCCCATCCGCAGACTGATCGCATACGGCTGCCCGGCCGTCACGTCGATCGCCACCGGGTCGCTTTCAAGCTCCTGGCCCGGGGCGAGCGTCACCGACGTCTTGCCACCGAAGCGGACGGAAGCACCCGCCGCGTCGGCAAGCGCCGCGCCGTCACCGGCGCGCGCGAGACTGGCAGCCTCGATCAACAGCGGCGCGCGAGCATAGGCGTTGCTGATACGAATCCGCGCGGCATGCCCTGAAACCGTCGGGTAGACAATCTGCCGAACGGTTCGCCCGGCCACGTCGGGCGCGCGGTAGAGCGGCGGCGGCGCAGTCAGGTCGGGAATCGGCTGCAACGCGGTCGCCCACGCGGCGACCCACCCGGCCGGTGCGGCCGAGACCGCGAGCGGCGACATGAAAACGGACGCGCCCAGCACGGTCGCGACGAAACTGCTTCGAAATGACATCGGCGAAATCCTCATCGGAAAGCAGGCATTGTGCCGCAGAAGCCACCCGTCTCACGCGCCACCGCCCTCCCGACCGGCGATCGCGCCCATCGCCCCACGTTTACCCGAGTCCCGCTGCAAATCCGCAAGAAATTTATTAACCGACCGGTCGGTTGGTTTATACTTCGCACACATTCAACCGGACGAGATCCTCCGCCATGTACACGCAATCCCTCGACATCCCCGGCAACGTCGCACCGCTCGACGCCGCAGCCGAGTCGCCCGAGCAGGCGCGGTTCGACGCGGTCATGGCCGCGGACGGCAAGATCGAACCGCAGGACTGGATGCCCGATGCCTATCGCAAGACGCTGGTCCGCCAGATTTCGCAGCACGCGCACTCGGAAGTCGTCGGCATGCTGCCGGAAGGCAACTGGATCTCGCGCGCACCGAGCCTGAAGCGCAAGGCGATCCTGCTCGCGAAAGTCCAGGACGAAGCCGGTCACGGCCTCTATCTATATAGCGCGGCCGAAACGCTCGGCGTATCGCGCGATTCGCTGATCGACGCGCTGCACGCCGGCAAGGCGAAATACTCGAGCATCTTCAACTACCCGACGCCGACCTGGGCCGACGTCGGCGTGATCGGCTGGCTCGTCGACGGCGCCGCGATCATGAACCAGATCCCGCTGTGCCGCTGCACGTACGGCCCGTATGCGCGCGCGATGATCCGCGTGTGCAAGGAAGAGTCGTTCCACCAGCGCCAGGGCTTCGATGCACTGCTGTCGATGATGAAGGGGACCGACGCGCAGCGCGCGATGGTCCAGCAGGCGGTGAACCGCTGGTGGTGGCCGGTGCTGATGATGTTCGGCCCGAGCGACGCCGATTCGGTCCACAGCAACCAGTCCGCGAAATGGGGCATCAAGCGGATCTCGAACGACGACCTGCGGCAGAAGTTCGTCGACGCGACGGTCGATCAGGCGAAGGTGCTCGGCGTGACGCTGCCCGACCCCGACCTGAAATGGAACGAGGCGCGCGGCCACTACGACTACGGCGCGATCGACTGGGATGAATTCTGGCGCGTCGTCAACGGCGACGGCCCGTGCAACAAGGAACGCCTCGCGACGCGCGTGAAGGCGCACGACGACGGTGCTTGGGTGCGCGAAGCCGCGCTCGCGCACGAAGCAAAGCGCCGCGCCCGCGCCAAGCAGCAAGCCGCCTGAGCGGCAACCATCGAATACAGGATTCAGGAGAGAGTGATGAACAAGGAATGGCCGATCTGGGAAGTGTTCGTACGCAGCAAGCAGGGCCTCGACCACAAGCATTGCGGCAGCCTGCACGCGGCCGACGCGTCGATGGCGCTGCGCATGGCGCGCGACGTCTACACGCGCCGCCAGGAAGGCGTGAGCATCTGGGTGGTGCCGTCGTCGGCGATCACCGCGTCGGATCCGGCCGAGAAGGCCGAGTTGTTCGAACCGGCGGGCGACAAGATCTACCGTCACCCGACGTTCTACACGCTGCCCGACGAAGTCAACCACATGTAACGCCCGCGCCATGACGATCACGCCCGAACACCTCTCCTACGTGCTGCGCCTCGCGGACAACGCGCTGATCCTCGGTCAGCGCAACGCCGAATGGTGCGGCCACGGCCCGATCCTCGAGGAAGACATCGCGCTCACCAACATGAGCCTCGACCTCATCGGCCAGGCCCGCATGCTGTATACGCACGCAGCCGACCTCGACCGCCAACTGAACGGCGCGGCGAAGACGGAAGACGACTACGCGTACTTCCGCACCGAGCGCGAGTTCGCGAACTTCACGCTCGCCGAGCTGCCGCACTACGGCCCGATCGCCGGCACGGCGCACGCCGACAAAGACTATGCGGTGACCATCGTGCGCAATTTCCTCTACGCGACGCTGATGCTGCACGTGTGGACGGCGCTCGAAACGTCGACGGACGCGCAACTCGCCGCGATCGCCGCGAAATCGGTGAAGGAAACCCGCTATCACGTGCAGCATGCCCGCGAATGGCTGCTGCGCCTCGGCGACGGCACCGACGAATCGCATCGCCGCGCGCAGGCCGCGCTCGACTACCTGATTCCGTACACGCGCGAATTCTTCGCCGCCGACGCGGTCGACGACGCGATCGCCGCATCCGGCATCGGCCCGGCAGCGGCCACGCTCGAAGCCGCCTGGCGCGCGGACGTGGACGATGCGCTCGCGGAAGCGACGCTCACCCTGCCCGCGCCCGTGCAGCATGTGACGACCGGCAAGCAGGGCGAGCACTCGGAGCACATGGGCTACCTGCTCGCGGAAATGCAGAGCCTCGCGCGCCAGCACCCCGGCGCGACCTGGTAACCGGCCGACCCAACGGAGCCCGACGATGTCCGTCCAGACTGCCGCCCCCGCCGACGCCGCACCCGCCGCGCACCGCAACGATCCGTTGCTCGCGCGCGCGTGGGACGTGCTCGAAGCCGTGCCCGATCCCGAGATTCCAGTCGTGTCGATCCGTGAGCTCGGCATCCTGCGCGACGTCCGTCGCGCAGACGACGGCCTGCTCGAAGTCGTGATCACGCCGACCTACTCCGGCTGTCCGGCGATGTCGCAGATCGCCGAGGACATCGCCGCGGCGATGCACGCCGCCGACCTGCCGCCGCACCGGATCGAGACGGTGCTCGCGCCCGCATGGACGACCGACTGGATCACGCAGGAAGCGCGCGACAAGCTGCGCGCGTACGGCATCGCGCCGCCCGTCGGCCAGTGCGCCGGCGCCGCGCCGCGGGAAAACGTCGTGCGTTTCGTGCCGCGCCCCGTCGCGGCGCCCGTCTGCCCGCGCTGCGGTTCCGCCCGCACCGAGCGTCTCGCGCAATTCGCGTCCACGGCCTGCAAGGCGTTGTATCGCTGTGTCGACTGCCGCGAACCCTTCGACTACTTCAAACCTTATTGATCATGGCGACCCCGCAATTTCACCCGCTGCGTATCCGCGATGTGCGCCCCGAGACCGCCGACGCCGTTACCGTCTCCTTCGACGTGCCGCCCGAATTGCGCGACGCGTACCGCTTCACGCAGGGCCAGTTCGTCACGCTGAAGACCCACATCGACGGCGAGGAAACGCGCCGCTCGTACTCGATCTGCGTAGGTACGACCGACTACGACCGTGACGGCGAGCTGCGCATCGGCATCAAGCGCGTGCGCGGCGGCCGGTTTTCGAACTTCGCGTTCGATACGCTGAAGCCCGGCCACACCATCGACGTGATGACACCGGACGGCCGCTTCTTCACGCACCTGAACGCCGACCACGGCAAACAGTACGTCGCGTTCTCCGGCGGATCGGGCATCACGCCGGTGCTCGCGATCGTGAAGACGACGCTCGAGCTCGAGCCGCGCAGCACGTTCACGCTGATCTACGGCAACCGCAGCGTCGACGCGATCATGTTCGCCGAGGAACTCGAGGACCTGAAGAACCGCTACATGAACCGCTTCGTCCTGTACCACGTGCTGTCGGACGACCAGCAGGACGTCGAGCTGTTCAACGGCGTGCTCGATCAGGCGAAATGCGCGGAATTCCTTGCCACGCTGACGCCGGCCGACGCGATCGACGAAGCGTTCATCTGCGGCCCGGCGCCGATGATGGACGCGGCCGAAGCCGCGCTGAAGGCAGCCGGCGTGCCGCCGGCGAAGGTACATGTCGAACGCTTCGGCACGCCGCTGCCGCAGGCCGGCGCGCCCGTCGTCGAGATCACCGACCAGACGCCGGCCGCCGATCTCGAAATCGTGCTCGACGGCAAGAAACGCAAGCTGCGCCTGCCGTACGAGGGCGTGAGCCTGCTCGACGTCGGCCTGCGCGCGGGCCTCGCGCTGCCCTATGCGTGCAAGGGCGGCGTGTGCTGTACGTGCCGCGCGAAGGTGGTCGAAGGCGAAGTCCGGATGGAGAAGAACTACACGCTCGAGGAACACGAAGTGAAGGACGGCTTCGTGCTCACGTGCCAGTGCCATCCGATCAGCGACAAGGTCGTCGTGAGCTTCGACGAGCGTTGAGCGGCGTCGCACCGGCGCGGCGCGCCGGTTTCTCGTCGTCACACATCTCGCTTACACTAGGGGCCGCCGGCCGGCTGGACGTCGCAACGTCCGCCCGGCCGGCGGTTTTCTTTTGTTGATGACAGGCCGATGAGTACCATTCACGTGATTCAGGGCGGCACCGCCGCCGCGTCGCTGCGCGAGGCGCTCGCGCAAGCCGGACGCGACGAGCGCGTCGTCGGATTGCTCGACGATCTCGCGGTCGGGCCGCTGAAGGGCGCCGACGAGACGCCCGACACGCGCGCCGCCTTCTGGCAGCGCGTGCTCGGCGACCAGATTCCCGACTGGAATGCGGAGATCGAAGGTGAATTCACCCGCCTCGACCAGCTCGCGATGGATACGGACCAGGTAGTCGTCTGGCACGCACCGAGCGTCGGCGACAAGCTGCTGTTGCGCCGCGTCGCCTATCACCTGCGCAACGCGCCGCAGCGGCTGAACGAGGTGCGGTTGTCGGCCGCGGACCTCGACGCCCCGCAGCGCGCGGCGCTGACCCGCACCGACCAGGCCTGCTCGACCGGGATGTTCTCACCTGCGGCACTCGCTCGCAAACGGCCGGTGGCCGCGCCGATCTCGGTACTGCGCATCGGTCGCCTCGCGCTCGAATGGCAAGAGGCGAAGCACCTGAATGCCGAGCTGCGCTACTGGGTCAGCAACACGATCGAGAGCGGCCATTACGCGGACCTCGACGCGCTGATCGTCGCGCATGCGGAACCCGGCTGGCTGCCCGCGCGACGCGTCGTCGGCGACATCATGGCCAACGCCGACCGCGGCGGGCTGTTCGTCAGCGATTCGATCGCCTGGTGGCGCTGCCGCGAACTCGCGGCTGCCGGCCGGCTCGAGCTGCAGGACGACGCGCCGGCCGCCCTTTCTTCCACGCAGGTGCGCGCGGCAGCCGCGCCTCGCTAACGCTACAACTTTCGCATTCGACCATGGCCCGTACCCGAGCGCCCGACCACGAATCCCAGCGCGAGCAGATCCTCGATCTCGCCGCCGAGAAATTCGCGCAGACGAGCTATCCGAGCACGTCGATGTCCGATCTCGCGACCGCGAGCGGCACGTCGAAGGCACGTCTCTATCACTATTACGAGAGCAAGGAAGCGATCCTGTTCGACCTGCTCGACCGCTACACGAAGCGGTTGATGCTGATCATCGCCGAGGTGGAAGGCGCGAGCCAGCGGCGCGGCCTCAGCGAGCGCGACGCGTTCGCCGAGCTGGTGCGCGCGTTCCTCGCCGAATACGAGACGTCGCACAGCCGCCATGTCGCGCTGCTCAACGACGTGAAGTATCTCGAGGACGCGCAGCGCGAAATCGTGCTCGACCGCCAGCGCGACATCGTCGCGGCATTCGCGCGTCAGCTCGCGCGCGCCTACCCGGACCGGATCTCGAAGGAAAACCAGACGTCGGTCACGATGATGGTGTTCGGGATGATCAACTGGACGTTCACGTGGCTCAAGCCGGGTGGCCGCCTCGGCTACCGCGACTTCGCCGAACAGGTGATCGACCTGATGGAACGCGGGCTGTCGCCCGGCGCGTGATTGCCGCGCAGCAGCATGCGTTGCGCGGCGGGCACACTGCGACAGGCCGCCGCGCATTTCATGTGATGAATTTTAAATCCGTTAAAAATCAAATAGATAGAGAATGAACTAAGCGGATTTAGAATTCCCCCTCAGCACAAATAACGTCAAATACGGGTTTTCCCCAACCCCGCTCAGGTAAAATGCGCTGCATTGCACAAGTTGCTCGTGCAGCTACACACTGAGGAACCCACGATGAACACGCAACTCAACCGCCGTGCCGATGCAGTCGGCCACGCCGGTACTGCGCCGGTTCTCGTCAGGGAACTGGCTTCCAAAGACCGTGAGCAAATGCTCACCCACTTTCTCTCGCTCAACGAAGAGGACCGCCTGCTACGCTTCGGCCAGATGGTGCCCGACCACGTGATCGAGAACTATGTCCGTACGATCGACTTCGGTCGCGACACGGTGTTCGGCGTTTTCGACCATGCGCTCGAGTTGATCGGCGTCGGCCACCTGGCGTATCTGCCCGCCGAAGGCGACAAGCGTACGGCCGAGTTCGGCGTGTCGGTGCTCGAAAGCGCCCGCGGCTGCGGCGTCGGCTCGAAACTGTTCGAGCGCGCTGCGATCCGCAGCCGCAACACCCGCGTGACGATGCTGTACATGCATTGCCTGTCGCGCAACGCGACGATGATGCACATCGCGAAGAAGTCCGGGATGCGCATCGAGTACGCATACGGCGAGGCCGATGCGTACCTGTCGCTGCCACCGGCCGACCACTCGACGATCCTCGCCGAGATGCTGCAGGAGCAGGCCGCGGTATTCGACTACGCGCTCAAGCGCCAGGCGCACCGCACGTCGAAGTTCATCGAATCGCTGATGCCCGCCGCGCTGACGGCATGACATCGGCCGACCGGGCTGCCTTGCGGGGCGCCCGGCTCAGCCTTCTTTCTCCCCTTCTCGCACCGCGCTCTAGCGCACCGACCGGATCGGCAACGCCGTCGTCTCCTTGAAGCACTCGAGCGAGAAGCTCGTCTTCACGTCGATCACCGACGGATGGTGCAGCAAATGCTCCTGCACGAAGCGGGAGAAGTGCGCCATGTCCTCGACCTGCACCCGCAGCAGGTAATCCATGTCGCCCGTCATCGCGTGGCACGCCACCACTTCCGGCCAGGTCTGCACGGCCGCGCGGAACAGTTCCGCGTGGGTCGCGCCCGCGCGCGCCGACGTCTCGTCGGCACGGACCGGCGCCAGGCCGCCGCGCTTCTCGAGCCGCACGCTCACGTATGCGAGCAGGTCGAGCCCCAGCTTCTGCGGATCGAGCAACGCGACGTAGCCGGTGATCACACCGATCTCCTCGAGCCGCCGGATCCGTCGCAGGCACGGGCTCGGCGACAGGTTCACGCGCTCGGCGATCTCCTGGTTCGACAAGCGGCCGTTCTCCTGAAGAATCGCGAGAATCCGCCGGTCGATGGCATCCAATTCGGCTTGCGCCATTTTCTGCCCTCCAATGATGGTTCAGAGACTGGAAATTGCGCCATCGTAGGCATGGACGATTAAGTTCGCAAGTTTACGCTCGCGGCCGCCCGCTACACTTTGTCGCACGTACCGATTCGTTGCGCACGCCGACGCGTGCGCCGCGTTCGACATCGAACCGGGCCGCGCGCGCACGTCGCGCCGGCCGATCGCCCCGCACAGGAGACACGACATGCAGATCCCCCAATGGGACAACCCCGTCGGCACCGACGGCTTCGAATTCATCGAATACACCGCTCCGGATCCGAAAGCGCTCGGACAACTGTTCGAACGGATGGGTTTCACCGCGATCGCGCGCCATCGCCACAAGGACGTGACGGTCTACCGCCAGGGCGACATCAACTTCATCATCAACGCCGAACCCGATTCGTTCGCGCAACGCTTCGCACGCCTGCACGGCCCGTCGATCTGCGCGATCGCGTTCCGCGTGCAGGACGCCGCGAAGGCGTACAAGCACGCGCTCGAACTCGGCGCGTGGGGCTTCGACAACAAGACGGGCCCGATGGAGCTGAACATCCCGGCGATCAAGGGCATCGGCGATTCGCTGATCTACTTCGTCGACCGCTGGCGCGGCAAGAACGGCGCGCAGCCGGGCGCGATCGGTGACATCAGCATCTACGACGTCGACTTCGAGCCGATCGCCGGCGCGAACCCGAACCCGGTCGGCCACGGCCTCACCTACATCGACCACCTGACGCACAACGTGCATCGCGGCCGCATGCAGGAATGGGCCGAGTTCTACGAGCGCCTGTTCAACTTCCGCGAAGTGCGGTATTTCGACATCGAAGGCAAGGTGACCGGCGTGAAGTCGAAGGCGATGACGTCGCCGTGCGGCAAGATCCGGATCCCGATCAACGAGGAAGGCTCGGACACGGCCGGCCAGATTCAGGAATACCTCGACGCGTACCACGGCGAAGGCATCCAGCACATCGCGCTCGGCACGAACGACATCTACGGCGCGGTCGACGGCCTGCGCGGCAAGAGCGTGAAGTTGCTCGACACGATCGACACGTATTACGAGCTGGTCGACCGCCGCGTGCCGAACCACGGCGAATCGCTGGACGAACTGAAGAAGCGCAAGATCCTGATCGACGGTGCCCGCGACGACCTGCTGCTGCAGATCTTCACCGAGAACCAGATCGGCCCGATCTTCTTCGAGATCATCCAGCGCAAGGGCAATCAGGGCTTCGGCGAAGGCAACTTCAAGGCGCTGTTCGAATCGATCGAACTCGACCAGATCCGCCGCGGCGTGGTCCAGGACAAGGCCTGACGCAGCCGGCCGCCCGGCACCCGACAGCCGGGCGCCGCGCGAGCCTCGGCGGCACATGAAAAAAGGGCGGGAATCCTGCGATTCCCGCCCTTTCGTCTTTTGCGTGGTTTCGGCGCGGCCTGGCGCCGCGCGAACAGATCAACGCACGTTCGCCTTCGACACGACGCGCGCGGCTGCCGGCTGCGCGTCGGCAGCCTGCGCCGGCGCGATCTGACGCATCTGCGCGCCGGCTGCCGCCAGTGCGCTCGCGCCTTGCGCGTGCACCGGGCCGGTCATCGCGAAAAACGCGGCGGACACGATCAGGAAACTCTGGATATGACGTGTGTTCATTGCACCTCCTTTAAAACTGCCGGCGCCTCCCCGGTTGCGTCGAAACAGGCCGACGCGGCCGGGCACCTCCGGCAGGCCGACAAGATTAACGGCATTTGTACGAAGATGGGACCGGCTTTACATGCTTTTACATGATGTAACGCATTGCGGCGCGCCGTTTCGTCGATGCGCCGAGGCCAACCGGCCGGTGAGCGACGGGTTTATCCCAGTGCTACCATCGCTTAAAACCGGCCAATATGCCGGCCACTGCCGAGACGTTCACAAGACGTCGACGCAATTGAAGCTTTGGTGATCCCAAACTGGGTGGAGGAGACAGTTCAATGAATGCCCCGCTAGACGCAGGCCAACGCGCGTCGCTTGAAGCCGCGCTGAAGTCCGTCACGCTTGACGACAAATACACGCTCGAACGCGGCCGCGCGTACATGAGCGGCATTCAGGCGCTCGTGCGCCTGCCGATGCTCCAGCAGGAACGCGACCGCGCCGCCGGCCTCAACACGGCCGGCTTCATCTCCGGTTATCGCGGCTCGCCGCTCGGCGGCCTCGATCTCTCGCTCTGGAAGGCCAAGCAGCACCTCGCGGCCCACCAGATCGTCTTTCAGCCCGGTCTCAACGAAGATCTCGCCGCCACCGCCGTGTGGGGCTCGCAGCAGGTGAACCTGTATCCCGGCGCGAAGCACGACGGCGTGTTCGGCATGTGGTACGGCAAGGGCCCGGGCGTCGACCGCACCGGCGACGTCTTCAAGCACGCGAACTCGGCCGGCTCGTCGCAGCACGGCGGCGTGCTCGTGCTGGCCGGCGACGACCACGCGGCGAAATCGTCGACGCTCGCTCACCAGTCCGAACACATCTTCAAGGCCTGCGGGCTGCCGGTGCTGTTTCCGTCCAATGTGCAGGAATATCTCGACTTCGGCCTGCACGGCTGGGCGATGAGCCGCTACTCGGGCCTGTGGGTCGCGCTCAAGTGCGTGACGGACGTGGTCGAATCGTCGGCATCGGTCGACATCGACCCGCATCGCACCGAGATCGTGCTGCCGACCGACTTCATCCTGCCGGAAGGCGGCCTGAACATCCGCTGGCCGGACCCGCCGCTCGTCCAGGAAGCGCGGCTGCTCGACTACAAGTGGTACGCGGCGCTCGCGTACGTGCGCGCGAACAAGCTCGACCGCATCGAGATCGACTCGCCGAATGCGCGCTTCGGGATCATGACGGGCGGCAAGGCGTACCTCGACGTGCGCCAGGCGCTGACGGACCTCGGCCTCGACGACGAAACCTGCGCGCGGATCGGCATCCGCCTGTACAAGGTCGGCTGCGTGTGGCCGCTCGAGGCCCAGGGCGCGCAGGCGTTCGCGCGCGGCCTCGACGAAATCCTCGTCGTCGAGGAAAAGCGCCAGATCCTCGAATACGCGATCAAGGAAGAACTGTACAACTGGCCCGATGCGCAGCGCCCGCGCGTGTTCGGCAAGTTCGACGAGAAGGACGGCGCCGGCGGGGAATGGTCGGTACCGATGGGCAACTGGCTGCTGCCCGCGCACTACGAACTGTCGCCCGCGATCATCGCGAAGGCGATCGCGACGCGCCTCGAGAAGTTCGAGCTGCCGTCCGACGTGCGTGCGCGCATCGCCGCGCGGCTCGCGGTGATCAACGCGAAGGAAATGGCGCTTGCGAAGCCGCACGTGCAGACCGAGCGCAAGCCGTGGTTCTGCTCGGGCTGCCCGCACAACACGTCGACCAACGTGCCGGAAGGCTCGCGCGCGATCGCCGGGATCGGCTGCCACTACATGACGGTCTGGATGGACCGCAACACGAGCACCTTCAGCCAGATGGGCGGCGAAGGCGTGCCGTGGATCGGCCAGGCGCCGTTCACGGACGAGAAGCACGTATTCGCGAACCTCGGCGACGGCACCTATTTCCACTCGGGCCTGCTCGCGGTGCGCGCGGCGATCTCGTCGAAGGCGAACATCACCTACAAGATCCTCTACAACGACGCGGTCGCGATGACGGGCGGCCAGCCGGTCGACGGCGTGCTGACGGTGCCGCAGATCACGCACCAGCTCGCGTCCGAGGGCGCGAAGAAGATCGTGATCGTCACCGATGAACCGGAGAAGTACGACAGCCAGAAGGCGCTCCTAGCACCAGGCGTGACGATCCATCACCGCGACCAGCTCGACGACGTGCAGCGCGAGCTGCGCGAGATCGAAGGCACGACGATCCTGATCTACGACCAGACCTGCGCGACCGAGAAGCGCCGCCGACGCAAGCGCGGCACGTATCCGGATCCGGCGAAGCGCGTCGTGATCAACGACGCTGTGTGCGAAGGCTGCGGCGACTGCTCGGTGCAGTCGAACTGCCTGTCGGTCGAGCCGCTTGAAACCGAATTCGGCACGAAGCGCCAGATCAACCAGTCGAGCTGCAACAAGGACTTCTCGTGCGTGAAGGGCTTCTGCCCGAGCTTCGTCACGGTCGAAGGCGGCCAGCTGAAGAAGCCCAAGGCCGTGTCGGTGGACGGCGGTGCGCTGCCGCCGATTCCGGAGCCGACGCTGCCGGCGATCGACCGTGCCTACGGCGTGCTCGTCACGGGTGTGGGCGGCACGGGCGTCGTCACGATCGGCGCGCTTCTCGGGATGGCCGCGCACCTGGAGAACAAGGGCGTGACCGTGCTCGACATCACGGGCCTCGCGCAGAAGGGCGGCGCCGTGATGAGCCACGTGCAGATCTCGCACGCGCCGACCGACATCCACGCGACGCGGATCGCGATGGGCGAAGCCGACCTCGTGATCGGCTGCGACGCGATCGTCACGGCTGGCGACGAATGCACGTCGCGCATGCGGCACGACACGACGCGCGTGGTCGTCAACAGTGCGCAGACGCCGACCGCCGAGTTCATCAAGAATCCGAACTGGGCGTTCCCGGGCCTGTCCGCGGAAAACGACATCCGCGCGGCGGCGGGTGAAGCCGTCGACTTCATCGACGCGAACCGCTTCGCGGTCGCGCTGCTCGGCGACGCGATCTACACGAACCCGTTCGTGCTCGGCTACGCATGGCAGAAGGGCTGGCTGCCGCTCACGCTTGCGTCGCTCGTCCGTGCGATCGAGCTGAATGCGGTATCGGTCGAGAAGAACCGTGCGGCATTCGACTGGGGCCGCCGCGCCGCCCACGACCTCGCGCGCGTGAAGCAGGCCGCGGCCGGCGACGCACGCCCGGCGCAAGGCGCCACGGTGATCGCGTTGCACACGAAGAAGGCGGTCGACGCCCTGATCGCGAAGCGCGTGGAATTCCTCACCGCGTACCAGAACGCCGCATACGCAGCACGCTATGCAGCCTTCGTCGACAAGGTGCGGGCAGCCGAGCGTGCGCTGGCAGACGGCGACACGATGCAGGAGCAACTGACCGAAGCGGTCGCGCGCAACCTGTTCAAGCTGATGGCGTACAAGGACGAATACGAGGTCGCGCGGCTGCAGTCCGATCCGGCGTTCCTCGCGCGCCTGTCGTCGCAGTTCGAAGGCGACTGGAAACTGAAGTTCCATCTCGCGCCGCCGCTGTTCGCGAAGACGGACGCGCACGGCCATCTCGTGAAGAAGGCGTACGGCCCGTGGATGCTGTCGGCGTTCCGGTTGCTCGCGAAGGCAAAGTTCCTGCGCGGCACGGGCCTCGACCCGTTCGGCCGCACCGAGGAGCGCCGCACCGAGCGCGCACTGATCGGCGAGTACGAAGCGTTGATCGACGAAGTGCTGGCCAGGCTGAACGCGGCCAACCACCCGCTCGCGCTCGAGCTGGCGGCGCTGCCGGACGGCATTCGCGGCTACGGCCACGTGAAGGAGAACAACCTGCGCGCGGTACGCCAGAAGTGGAACACGTTGCTCGCGAAGTGGCGTTCGCCGTCGGGCGGGCAGTCGCGCCAGCAGGTCGCGTAACGGCGCGAGGCGGGCGTTCACGGTAGGGACGTCCGCCTCCGCGCGGTGGGCGGTTCACAAAAAAAACGCCACGGAACGCAGGTTCCGTGGCGTTTTTCATTGCGCCGCGCGCGATGCGCGGCACACGCGGGCGCGAACTTACTTCGTGTTCGCGTTCGCGGCGGCCACTGCCGTCATGTTGATGATCCGGCGCACGGTCGCGGCCGGCGTCAGGATGTGGACCGGCTTCGCCGCGCCGAGCAGGAGCGGGCCGACCGTCACGCCTTCGCCGCCGACCATCTTCAGCAGGTTGTACGCGATGTTCGCCGCTTCGACGTTCGGCATGATCAGCAGGTTCGCTTCGCCCGACAGCGTCGTGCCCGGGAATGCGGCCTTGCGGACCGCTTCCGACAGCGCCGCGTCGCCGTGCATTTCGCCGTCGACCTCGAGGTTCGGCGCACGTTCGCTGATCAACTTGCGGGCTTCGGCCATGCGGCGCGACGACGCCGACGGCGCGCTGCCGAAGTTCGAGTTCGACAGCAGCGCGGCCTTCGGCACGATGCCGAAGCGCTCGATCTCGGCGGCCGCCTGGATCGTCATGTCGGCGAGCTGTTCGGCGCTCGGCAGTTCGTTTACGTACGTGTCGCACAGGAACAGGTTGCGGCCCGGCAGCATCAGCAGGTTCATCGCCGCAAAGTGCTCGGCGCCCTTCGCGCGGCCCAGCACCTGCTCGATGAACTTCAGGTGCGTGTGGTACGTATCGATCATCCCGCAGATCATCCCGTCCGCGTCGCCCAGATGCACGAGCATTGCGCCGATCAGCGTGTTGAACTTGCGCATCGCGGCCTTCGCGACTTCCGGCGTGACGCCGTCGCGCGCGCCGATCTCGTGGTAGGCCTGCCAGTAGCGGTGGTAACGCGTGTCGTCTTCCGGATTCACGATCTCGAAATCGACGCCGGCCTTGAGCTTCGAGCCGATCTTCTGCAAGCGCATCTCGATGACCGACGGACGGCCGACGATGATCGGCTTCGCGATCTTTTCCTGCAGCACGAACTGCGCGGCGCGCAGCACGCGCTCGTCCTCGCCCTCGGCGAACACGATGCGCGCCTGCTTCTTCTTCGCGGTCGCGAACACCGGACGCATCACCATGCCGGTGCGGTAGACGGTCGCGCCGAGCTGCTCGCGGTATGCGTCCATGTCCTGGATCGGACGCGTGGCGACGCCCGAATCCATCGCGGCTTGCGCGACGGCCGGCGCGATCTTGATGATCAGGCGCGGATCGAACGGCTTCGGAATCAGGTATTCCGGCCCGAACTCGAGCGAGTGGCCTTCATACGCCTTCGCGACTTCCTCGCTCTGGTCGGTCTCCTCGGCAAGCTCGGCGATCGCGCGCACGCACGCGAGCTTCATTTCTTCCGTGATCGTCGTCGCGCCGACGTCGAGCGCGCCGCGGAAGATGAACGGGAAGCACAGCACGTTGTTGACCTGGTTCGGATAGTCCGAACGGCCGGTCGCGACGATCGCGTCCGGGCGCACGGCCTTCGCGTCTTCCGGGCGGATTTCCGGTTCCGGGTTCGCAAGCGCCAGGATCAGCGGGCGGTCGCCCATCGTCTTGACCATGTCCTGCTTCAGCACGCCCGCGCTCGAGCAGCCGAGGAACACGTCAGCGCCGACGATCGCGTCGGCGAGCGTGCGCGCGTCGGTCGCCGCCGCATAGCGCTGCTTCGACGGGTCGAGGTTGCCGCGCCCTTCGTAGATCACGCCCTTCGAGTCGGCGACGAGGATGTTCGCCTTCGTGAGACCCAGGTTCACCAGCAGGTCCAGACACGCGATCGCCGCCGCGCCCGCGCCCGAGCACACGAGCTTCACTTCGGACAACTTCTTGCCGACTACCTTCAGGCCGTTCAGGATCGCGGCCGACGCGATGATCGCGGTGCCATGCTGGTCGTCGTGGAAGACGGGAATCTTCATGCGCTCGCGCAGCTTCTGCTCGATGTAGAAGCATTCCGGCGCCTTGATGTCCTCGAGGTTGATGCCGCCGAGCGTCGGCTCGAGCATCGCGATCGCCTCGACGAGCTTGTCGGGGTCGGATTCCGACAGTTCGATGTCGAACACGTCGATGCCCGCGAACTTCTTGAACAGGCAGCCCTTGCCTTCCATCACCGGCTTCGCGGCCAGCGGGCCGATGTTGCCGAGGCCCAGCACGGCCGTGCCGTTCGTGATGACGCCGACGAGGTTGCCGCGCGACGTGTACTTCTGCGCGTCGAGCGGATCGGCGTGGATCGCCTCGCACGCGGCGGCGACGCCCGGCGAATACGCGAGCGACAGATCGAGCTGGTTCGACAGCGGCTTGGTCGGGGTGACCGAAATCTTGCCGGGTTTCGGGTTCAGGTGATAAGCGAGAGCGGCCTGCTTCAGTTGTTCGTCCATGATTGACCTGCGAGAGACATGCGAAATTTTTGACGGTTCAGTACACAGCACCTTGGGCCGCGTCTACTTGAATCGAAGGGGTGGTCGACTGCGAGACGGCACGCAGCGCGCCGGGTCGGCACGCCATCGAACCTTGGCGGGTGGCAAGAGGAAAGTACAAAGTACTGAACGATTTCTAAGGGTCGCCTAGTGTACACCCCGCGCATGACGCATGTTGGTGCAACGCCGCATCCTTTGCGTCAGCGCGCAAGCGGTCAGGCCCTGTTTGTTTCGCCGGTGGTGAGCCAAGCGGCGAACCCGCGCGAATTCCGCCGAAAACCGGCCTGAATCGGGTAAAATAGCCGGCTACGCGCGCAGCGATGCGATTGGCCCTCCGATCGCGCCCCGGCCCCTCGGGCAGGTTCCCCTTGCTGCGCCATGGGGCCCGCGCCCGCTCTTCGCTCATCACCCAAGGAATGCCCATGACAGGCTACGATCGTCAGTCGATCTCGGATACGACCGCCAAAATCCTGCTCGAAGTACAGGCAGTGCACTTCAATGCAGAAAAACCGTTCATCTTCACGTCCGGCTGGGCAAGCCCCGTCTACATCGACTGCCGCAAGCTGATCTCGTATCCGCGCGTGCGCCGTGCGCTGATGGAAATGGCGGAAACGACGATCATGCGCGACGTCGGCTTCGAGCAGATCGACTCGGTGGCGGGCGGCGAGACGGCCGGCATCCCGTTCGCGGCATGGCTTGCGGACCGGATGATGGTGCCGATGCAGTACGTTCGCAAGAAGCCGAAGGGTTTCGGCCGCAACGCGCAGATCGAAGGCCATCTGGAAGAAGGCTCGCGCGTCCTGCTCGTGGAAGACCTGACGACCGACAGCCGCAGCAAGATCAACTTCGTCAACGCGCTGCGCACCGCGGGCGCGACGGTGAATCACTGCTTCGTGCTGTTCCACTACAACATCTTCAAGGAAAGCGTGTCGGTCCTGAAGGACATCGACGTCGACCTGCACGCGCTGGCGACCTGGTGGGACGTGCTGCGCGTCGCGAAGGCCTCGGGCTACTTCGAGACCAAGACGCTCGACGAAGTCGAGAAGTTCCTGCACGCGCCGGCCGAATGGTCGGCCGCGCACGGCGGCGCGACGGCGCCGAAGGAGTAATGCCGGGCCGGCACGCCGCCGGCACCCTGGCCGAACAAGCCGCTCGCCTGATCGCGAGCGGCTTTTTTTTCGTCCACCGATCCACATCGGCGCCGGCCCGCATCGCGCATCGAACCCTAATGCTAGACTTGATCCATCGTCGCCATCAGCTGCGCGGGCAACGCACAACGCCAACAATGCCGGGAGCATCGGTCCGGCCCACGTGACGGGAGAAGCGCCATATGCGTGTGGATCGCCGGATCACTTCGCCTGCGTCCCCGGGTCGTCCTTCGCCGTTCATCGCCGCCCTTGCCTGCGCCGCCGCGTGCGTCGCGTTCGCCGTCCTGCCCGCGCGGGCGGAAGGCCCGTTCACCGTGTCGAGCAACGACCTGACGGCCGGCGGCCGCGTCGGCGCCGCGAACGTGTTCGACCGAGGCGACTGCAAGGGCGCCAATCGGTCGCCGCAACTGAGCTGGCGCAACCCGCCCCCCGGCACGCAGGGCTACGCGATCACGATCTTCGATCCCGATGCGCCGGGGCACGGCTGGTGGCACTGGGCCGTCGCCGGCATCCCGGCAAGCGTCACGAGCCTGCCGGCCGACGCGAGCGCGTCGGGCCTCCTGCGCCGCATCGGCGCGAGCGAGGCGCGCAACGACTTCGGGATCGACGGCTACGGCGGCCCGTGCCCGCCCCCCGGCAAGCCGCACCGCTACGTCATCACCGTCTATGCGCTGAAGGGCACGGACCTGCGCGTCGCGCAAGGGCGCCCCGCACCGATGTTCGAGCACGAGATCGGCACGCTGACGATCGGCACCGCGCGGCTCACGGTCACTTACGGCCAGTGAGCGCTCACGCGCCGCCGCCTGCCCCGTTGCGCGTGTCCCCGGCCTCCCTCGCCCGCGCCCGCGAATTTCCCCGCCTCGCCTGCGTGCTTTTCTCCCGTCATTTCGACTTGCTAGACTCGGCGTCACCGGTCGCGGCATCCCGCCGCGCATCCGTCGCGCCGCCCGACCGCGGCGCGTGACGCGGCAGGCCGCGACGCCCGCCGTTTCGTCCCCTTCCGGAGAACGCTTCATGTCGAACATCGTCATCGTCTATCACAGCGGCTACGGTCACACACAGAAACTGGCCGACGCCGTCCACGCAGGCGCGCAGGACGCCGGCGCCACCGCACGCCTGATCGCCGTCGGCGAACTCGACGAAGCGGGCTGGGCCGCGCTCGACGCGGCGGACGCGATCGTCTTCGGCGCGCCGACCTACATGGGCGGCCCGTCCGCGCAGTTCAAGCAGTTCGCCGATGCCACGTCGAAACCGTGGTTCACGCAGAAATGGAAGGACAAGATCGCCGCGGGCTTCACGAACTCCGCGACGATGAACGGCGACAAGTTCTCGACCATTCAGTATTTCGTCACACTGGCGATGCAGCATGGGATGGTGTGGGTCGGCACGGGCATGATGCCGGCCAACTCGAAGGCGGCCACCCGCAACGACATCAACTACGTCGGCGGCTTCACGGGCCTGCTCGCGCAGTCGCCGGCGGACGCGACGCCCGACGAGGGCCCGCTGCCGGGCGATCTCGAGACCGCGAAGGCGTTCGGCCGGCGCGTCGCCGAGGCGACCGCCCGCTGGCTGGCCGGCGGCCGCTGAACGCGGCGGCACGCACGCCCGGTCGCGCCGCCGGTGACGCGGCAATGCCGCGCAGGCGCGCGCGAGCGGTACAAGACGGCCCGCGGGCCGTCTTTTTTTCGCCCCGTGCGGTGCAGGCCCGCCGGATGAGGTCTTAAAATGGCGGTTTCAGGGCGCCGCGGCTCCCGTTTCATTCAGCGAGAACGAAATGAGCACCAAAGTTTTTGTCGACGGCCAGGAAGGTACGACCGGCCTCAAGATCTTCGAATACCTGTCGGCGCGCAAAGACATCGAGATCCTGCGCATCGATGAAGCGAAGCGCAAGGACGTCGACGAGCGCCGCCGCCTGATCAACGCATCGGACGTCACGTTCCTGTGCCTGCCGGACGTCGCGTCGCGCGAATCGGCATCGCTGGTCGAGAACCCGAACACGACGCTGATCGACGCGAGCACCGCGTTCCGCACGAACGCCGACTGGGCGTACGGCCTGCCGGAACTGACGCGCGCGCAGCGCGAGAAGATTCGCACGTCGAAGCGCATCGCCGTGCCGGGCTGCCACGCATCGGCGTTCGTGCTCGCGATGCGTCCGCTCGTGGATGCCGGCATCGTCGCGCCGACCTTCGCCGCGCACAGCTACTCGATCACCGGCTACAGCGGCGGCGGCAAGTCGATGATCGCCGAATACGAAAACGCGGCGCCGGGCGGCAAGCTCGCGAGCCCGCGTCCGTACGCGCTCGCGCTTGCGCACAAGCACCTGCCGGAAATGGCCGCGCACACGGGCCTCGCGCACGCACCGATCTTCACGCCGATCGTCGGCCCGTTCCTGAAGGGCCTTGCCGTGACGACCTACTTCTCGCCCGAACAGCTCGCGAAGCGCGCGACGCCGCAGGACGTGCAGCGCGTGTTCGCCGAGTACTACGCGGACGAACCGTTCGTGCGCGTCGCGCCGTTCAACGCGGATGCGAACCTCGACAGCGGCTTCTTCGACGTGCAGGCGAACAACGACACGAACCGCGTCGACCTGTTCGTGTTCGGCAACGAAGAGCGCTTCGTCACGGTCGCGCGCCTCGACAACCTGGGCAAGGGCGCATCGGGCGCCGCGATCCAGTGCATGAACCTCAACATCGGCGCCGCCGAGGATGCAGGCCTCAAACGCTGATTGCGCTTGCATGCGATGCAAAGCCGGCCGCTGGCCGGCTTTTTATTTTCCCGTATCAGGCAATCAATAAAATCCGGTTCGCGCATTTACAAATATTTACAAGCTTTCCATTGCGCGATTACCGATGAATTAATTACCCCAATTTTCTCCAGTCAATCCCGAATAGGGATAAACCGGATACCGCCGCTTTAAACGCTGCCGTTATACGCGTGAGGGCCTCGAGAGCCCTCCGTGCGTGGCAGCCACCCCACTTCGGCAGCACTCTAGCACCCTTCACGCGTTTTAATTCTTACTGAAAACCCGATCCTGCAAGGATTCATCGCGCGCACGCTGTTTCAATCGTCTTTTTTAGACGAGTTCATCAATTGACAGCAAAAATCCAGACAGCGACATTAGCTCGCACAATTAAACGATTGGAGACAGCGGCATGTCGCACGCCTTATCGAAGGGGGTGGCAACGGCCTTTGCCATCGCCCCTTTCCTGATTGCCTGTGGTGGAGGGGACGGCGGCGCGCCCGCGCCGATCGAGGCACCCCAATGTTCCGGATCGAGTTGCGGCACGCAAGGGCCGCCGCCGTCGCAGCCCATAAACGGCGCGCTGTGCCCGGCCGACGCCGACATCGTCAAGAGCACGTACCTCGGCGGCGCCGGTAGCGGCGAGATCGTCAGCGTCAACATCGACGCGGTCGCGATGACCTACACGCTCAAGTGGCTCGAGTCGCCGATTCCGCTCGCGACCGGCACGGTCACGCCGAGCCGCGCCGGCACCACGATCACCGGCAAGGTCGTCCACCCGCCGACCGGCACGCTGCCGACCGCGGAACAGACGCGCTGCGCGTTCGTGCTCACGCCGGGTTCGGGCACGGCACCGAACGGCTCGACCTACTCGACGGCCGCCGACTTCAACCAGGCGAACCCGCCGATGCTGCTGGTCGGCATGGGCGTGGCCGGCGGCGGCATCCCCGGCGCGACGGTTCAGTACGACGGGCTGACGATCATCCCGGGCGTGATCCAGAACGTCGGCCAGGTGCCGAACCGCCACTTCGACTTCTATCCGTTCCTCGGCTTCGCGAACACGACGACCGACCTCACGAAGCTGCCGGGCACGTACAACGCGCTGATCTACCACCTCGTGCCGTCGAGCAACTACGCGACGAAGGGCACGAATTCGAGCGAGACGTTCGACGCGAATGGCGCATGCACGTCGACGAATGCCGGCGGCTGCCAGACGACCGGCGATCCATGGACAGTGAACGCGACCGGCGGCTACCTCAACAGCGCGAAGGCGCCGCAGATCCTGCCGCAAACGCAGCTGCCGCTGATCGGCGCAACCGGCAAGTCGGCCACCGCGCACATGGTGATCGGCCAGCTCAACGGCGCGACCGTGCCGGTGGTCGTGCGCACGGGCAACGTGAACCTCGGCACGCCGCCGCTGCATGCCGACGCGCAGGTCGACGACGAATCGGGCATCGCGGTGCTCGGCGCGGCGAGCGCGATCCAGTCGGGCGCGATCGACGGCGGCTACGCGGGCGCCGATTCGAACTTCAAGTACACGGCCGCACTGATCCGCGGCAGCAACGCGTCGTTCATCAACCCGACCACGCAGGCAGAGGAAGACGCCTTCACGCTCGACTACGGCCAGGGAACGCCGGGCCTGCTCAACACGACGACGACGCCGGCAAGCGGCGCGACCTATCCGTCCGCATCGGGCGTGGTGATCGCGACGGGCGGCCTGTACGCGGCGCTCATCCAGGGCACGGTGAACGGCGGCGTCACGTCGACGTCGGCGAACTCGAGCACGTCGTCGACACCGTACTTCGGCGTGGGCGCACAGATCAGCAAGTAACGATCGGGGACGCGGCGGCGCTCGATACGCCGCCGCGGGATGCAGGGAAGGCACGAAACGACGGCGCCCGGCACGGCGCAGGCAGCACGAGCACAAGCAACAGAAGCGGTCGACAGGGAGCCGGCCGCCTGACAAGACAAATCTGGAGGAGCAACATGAAGCGCAACCTCGTTCTGGCGGCGGCCCTTGCCGCCCCCCTTCTTTCCGCGTGCGGTGGCGGCAGCGACAATCCGCCTCCGCTCGTCGAAGACCGGCTCTGCCCCGCGACGCTCGACTACAGCACCGTGTTTACCGGCGGCGCGGGCAGCGGCGAACTGGCCAAGGTCCAGCTCGATACGACCAAGATGACCTGGCAGGTCACCTATGTCGAATCGGCGGTTCCGCAAAAGACCGGCACCGTCACGCCGACCCGCGCGGGCACCGTCGACAGCGGCACGCTCACGCAGGAAACGCTGCTGCCGACCAACAAGCTGAACCAGTGCGCGTTCCGGCTGAATGGCGCGAGCCTCGATGCGTCGCGCCCGGCGCGCATCTTCGTCGGCTTCGGCGTGGCGGGCGGCACGATTCCAGGCAAGGAGATCCAGTTCGACGGCGTGCTCGGCCAGGCCGCGGTGCCCGACACGAAATTCCCGTACTACCCGTTCATCGGCTTCTCGTCGATCGAAACCGACATCACGAAGGTCGCGGGCACGTACAGCCACATCGGCTTCGGCGAAGTGCCGTCGCAGCAATTCGCGCCGGCGTCGATCGACGCCAAGGTGACGATCAACGCGGACGGCACGTGGACCAAGTGCGACACGACCGGCCAGTTCGCCGGCGGCGCGTGCATGCAGCAGGGCACGAACTTCGTGCAGTCGGCCGACGGCAGCGGCGCGTTCCAGAGCAACAACTACCAGAGCCAGCTGAAGCCGACGCTGTCGGCGACGCCGCAGGGCAAGGGCTTCATGATCGTCGGCAAGCTGCGCAACCAGCTGGTGCCGATCCTCGTGCGCACGGGCGTCGCGAACCCGAACCCGACGCCCGACAGCAACGGCGTGCCGGGCCTGACCGCCGACGACGAATCGAGCATCTCGATCCTCTCGCCTCAGACCGCGATCGCGGCCGGCTCGCAGAACGGCGAATACATCGGCGTCGACAGCCAGTTCGACTACCGGACCACCGCGCTGATCAACAACCAGGCCACGCTGCTCGATCCGTTCCAGCCGTCGCAGGCATCGCTCGCGACCGCGCTCGACCTGGACTACACGCAGAAGGTGCCGGGCACGGTCACGACGATCCACACGGGTTCGGGCAGCACGTCGCCGACCGGCAAGTTCATCTTCACGGGTGGCGTGTTCGGTTTCCTCGACAACGCGGGTTCGACGCCGTATTTCACGATCGGCGCGTTCGTCCAGTAAGCGGAGGCAAGCCGTGATGAAGAAGACCCTTCTTTGCGCGGCGGCCGGCGCCGCCGCGCTGGCGCCGCTCGCGGCGCACGCGCAGAGCGCCGGCAGCAACGTCGTCACGCTGGGCTGGTTCCACGTGATGCCGCAGCAAAGCAGCACGCCGATGACGACCAACGTCGCGCCGACGCCGATCAATACGCCGCTGCGGCTGCCGCCGTCGTTCACGTCGCCGGGCACCGGGCTGCGTACGAGCGGTGCCGATACGGTCGGCCTGACGGTCAGCCACTTCCTGACCGACCACATCGCGGTCACGTCGGTGGCAGGCGTGCCGCCGGTGTTCAAGGTGTCGGGCCAGGGCACGATCAAGCCGCCCGGCCCGGCCGGCGCGCTCGGCACGCAGAACATCGGGCTGGCGTCGGTGAACCCGATCGTGAAGAGCGTGCGGCAGTGGAGCCCGGCCGTGCTGCTGCAGTACTACTTCGGACAGGCGACCGCGAAGTTCCGGCCGTTCCTCGGCCTCGGCGTGTCGTACAACTGGTTCAGCGACCTGCAACTCAACACGAACTTCATCAAGCAGACGCAGGACAACCTCGGCGCGATTCTCGCGGCGGGCGCGGGCAAGCCGGGTACGACATCGGTGGAGGCGAAGGCGTCGTCGTCGTGGCAGCCGGTGTTCAACGCGGGTCTGCAGTACAACATGACGGAGCATTTCGGGCTGATCGCGTCGGTGACGTACATCCCGCTGAAGACGACGTCGACGGTGACGATCAAGGCGGCCGACGGCACGGTGCTCGCCGAGTCGAAATCGGACCTGAAGGCCGACCCGATCATCAGCTATGTCGGGATGACCTACAAGTTCTGACGCCGACAACGGAGGACGGACAGAGGACGAATGGATGGCCCGCGCAAAAAACGCGGGCAAAAAAAAGCCCGCCTAAGAGGCGGGCTGAATCCATATCAGAGGAGACATGGAGGAGACAGGTGTAACTATAGCGAATTGATTTCCGCATTGCAACATTTCCGTAGAGAAAATCAGGATTTTCCCTCGAATGCGCACTCTAGCGCGCTAGTTCGCATCCGACCCCTTCTCGTTCTCCCGGTCGAGCACCGCTCCCAGCGCATCGCGCAGCAGCGCGACCGGCCGTGTCAGGCGGCCCGGCAGCGCACCGTGCACGATCCACACGTTGATCCGCGTCTCCAGCCCCGCCGTTTCCACCACCCTCAGTGCATCGCGATGCGCACTGCGCGCCAGCGCAGTCGGCGACGCGATCCCGATGCCCGCACCGCGCGCGACGAGCGACAACTGCAACTCCGAACCGAACGCCTCGACCGCGACGTCGAACGGCAGCCCGGCCGCGCCGAGCGCACGGCTCAGCGCCGAACGCATCCCGCAGCCGTCCTGGCTCAGCACCCACGGAAAACCCGACAGCACGTCGAGCGACAGCGGGCCGTCCGGCAGCGGGAAGTCGCGCGCGGCGACGAGCACGGTCGGCTGCGTGCCGAGCAGCGTGGCCGTCAGCGTGTCGGGTAGCGCCGCGCTGGTCGGCACCATGACCGTCGCGACATCGAGCGTGCCGCGTTCGATGCCCTGCACCAGCGCCGGCGACCAGCCTGCCGTCACGCGCAGCGTCAGTCGCGGAAACGTGTCGCGCAGCTGGTCGATCGGCCGCTCGAGCGCCAGCTCGGACAGGAACGGCGGCACGCCGATGCGCAGTTCGCCGGACGGCTCGCTGTCGGGTGCGCCAGCCGCCATCAATTCGTCGACCGCACCTAGCACGTTGCGCGCGAGCGCATAGACGTCGCGCCCGGCGGCCGTGGGCTTCAGCGGCTTGCTCTGCCGCTCGAGCAGCGGCATGCCCAGCAGCGTCTCGAGGTTCTGCACGCGTCGCGTGAGGCCCGGTTGCGTCAGATGGAGCTTCGCGGCGGCGGCGACCATCGACCCGCTGTCGACCACCGCGACGAACGCCTGGAGATCACGCGTATTCAAAGCAAACTCGCATAATCATGTTAGACATATTTCAATTGTCGCATAAACATCAGGCACCTACGATGGGACTTCCTTCGCTCAAGACCCGAGGCCTTCGATGAACTGCCCTGCCGATTCCTGCCCGCCCGCCGTTCACCCCGCGCGCGGCGCACCGCCCGCGCTCAGTGCAGGCATGACGCTCTTCTTCGCCGCGACGGTCGGCGTGATCGTGATGGACCTGTTCGCCGCGCAGCCGCTGACCGGCCCGATCAGCGCTGACCTGCAGCTGCCGCCCGGCCTCACGGGCCTCGTCGCGATGCTGCCGCAGCTCGGGTACGCAGCGGGCCTCGTGCTGCTGGTGCCGCTCGTCGACCTGCTCGAGAACCGCCGTCTGATCGTGGCGACGCTCGTCTCGTGCGCGAGCGCGCTCGCGCTGCCGGCGTTCACGCGGTCCGGCAACGTCTTCCTGCTCGCGACGCTGGTCGCGGGCGCCGCGTCGAGCGTGATCCAGATGCTGGTGCCGATGGCCGCGTCGATGGCGCCCGAAGCGCAGCGCGGGCGGGCAGTCGGCAACGTGATGAGCGGATTGATGCTCGGCATCCTGCTGTCGCGGCCACTCGCCAGCCTGATCGCGGGCACGGCCGGCTGGCGCGCGTTCTACGCGCTGGCCGCGCTCGCGAACGCGGCGATCGCGGCGGTGCTCGCGCGGCGCCTGCCGCCGCGCGTGCCGCCGGTGACGGCCGGCTATCGCGCGCTGCTCGCGTCGATGGGCCGCCTGCTGGCCGACGAACCGGTGCTGCGCCGACATGCGCTGTCGGCCGCGCTCGCGATGGCCACGTTCAGCGCGTTCTGGACCGCCGTGGGGCTGCGGCTCGCGCAGCCGCCGTTCGGCCTCGACCTGCACGGAATCGCGCTGTTCGCGTTCGCCGGCGCAAGCGGTGCGATCGTCACGCCGTTGGCCGGCCGCGCCGGCGATCGCGGCCACGGCCCGGCCGCGCAGCGCATCGCGCACGTGACGATGCTCGCCGCGCTCACCGTGCTCGGCATCGCCGGCGCCGGCTGGTTCGGCTTCGATGCGCACGCCCACCGCGGGCTCGCGCTGGCGCTGCTGGCCAGCGGCGCGGCGCTGCTCGACGCGGGCGTGATCGTCGACCAGACGATCGGCCGCCGGGAAATCAACCTGCTGAATCCGGCCGCGCGCGGGCGTCTGAACGGGCTGTTCGTCGGGTTGTTCTTCGTCGGCGGGGCGCTCGGCGCGGCGCTCGCGGGCAGCGCATGGGCGTGGGGCGGGTGGAGCGCCGTGTGCGGCGTCGGCTTCGCGTTCGCAGGCGCGGCCGCGGTGTTCGGCTTGTCGGCGAGCCGCCGGGCCGGCGCCGCCGCATGGCCGCGCGCTTGACGCGGGCCCGGACAGGAAAACGCCCCGCCCTCTGACGAGGTGCGGGGCGTCCGGCGGACCGCGCGGGCTTAATTCAGTGACGGACCAGCGCCATCATCGCACCGAAGCCGACGAAGATGCCGCCCGTCAGCCGGTTGAAGACCTTCGCGACGCTCTGGCTCTTCAGCGTCGCGCCGATGCGCGTGCCGAACGACGCGTAGACGAGATACCAGCTGACCTCGATCACCGCGAACGTGACGACGAGGATGCCGAACTGCGGCAGCGTCGGCTCGGATGCGTTGATGAACTGCGGCAGCAGCGCGGCCGCGAACAGGATCGCCTTCGGGTTGCTGCCCGCGACCAGGAAGCCGTTGCGGAACAACGCCCAGCGCGATGCCGACGCGACCTGACGCGACACGGTTTCGACGTCGGCGGCAGGCTGCTCGTCGTCGACGCGCGCGCGCCACGCCTTCACGCCGAGGTAGATCAGGTAGGCCGCGCCCGCAAAGCGCAACGTGTTGAACATCGCCGGCCAGGCCTCGAGCACGGCACCGAGGCCCGCCGCCGACACCGACAGCATCAGCACCAGCGCGGTGAGACAGCCGGCCATCGTCCACGCCGAACGCCGCAGCCCGTGCCGCGCGCCGTGCGTCATCACGAGCAGCATGTTCGGACCCGGAATCGCCGACACGACGAACACCGTCGCCACGAAAAGCCACCACGTATGCAGGTTCATGACCACCCCGACCGAAAGAGAAACGAAATGTCGATTATGCCGCGCACGCGGCGTGTCTGTCCCGCGCCGGCTCAGCGGCCCGCGCGGCGCAGCGCGACTTCGCCGAGCACCGCGAAGTCCTGTTCGCCGCCGCCGTGCGCGAGCGCATCGAGCAGGCTGTCGCGCACGACGCTCGCCACCGGCAGCGGGACCGACGCGGCGTCGCCGGCCTGCAGTGCGAGCCGCACGTCCTTCAGCCCGAGGCGCGCCTTGAAACGCGCGGGCTCGTAGCTGCGCTCGGCGATCATCCCGCCATAGCCTTCGTAGACCGGCCCCGGAAACACGCTGTTCGTGATGACGTCGAGGAAGTCGCGCATCGCGACGCCGTGCGCGCCGAGCAGCGCGGACGCCTCGCCGAGCGTCTCGATCGCCGACGCGAGCGTGAAATTCGCGGCGATCTTCGCGACGTTCGCGTGCTGCGGCAGCGAGCCGAAGCGCCAGGTCTTCTGGCCGATCGCGTCGAACAGCGGCTGCACGCGGTCGATTGCCTCGGCCGGGCCGCCGGCCATGATCGTCAGGCGCGCGGCGGCCGCGACGTCCGGACGCCCCATCACGGGCGCGGCGACGTAGGCGAGGCCGCGCGACGCATGCGCGTGCGCGAGCGACTCGGCGAGCGCAACCGACACCGTGGCCATGTTCACGTGGATCAGGCCGCGCGGCGCCTGCGCGAGCAGCGCGTCGTCGAATACTTCGCGCGCCGCGGCATCGTCGGCGAGCATCGAGAAAACGGCATCGCCGCGAAACGCGTCGGCAGGCGTCGCGACGATCTGTGCGCCGAGCGCGGCGAGCGGCTCGGCGCGCTCGCGCGACCGGTTCCAGACCCGCACGTCATGCCCCGCCTTCAGCAGGTTCGTCGCGATCGCCTGCCCCATTTCGCCCAGCCCGATAAATCCGAGATCCATTTCCCCGCTCCTTCGCTCGTGAAGCGTGGAGTTAAACACAGATGGCGGTGACCTGCAGCCCCGGCGACCGGCTGCACGCGGTGCGATACTGCCCGGATGGCGACCGCGATCTTCCGCTTCCACGGTGAACTGAACGCATTTCTCGCGCGCACCCAGCGCGAGCGCGCGTTCGCGCACGCGTTTTCCCGCGACGCGACGGTCAAACATGCGATCGAGGCGCTCGGCGTGCCGCATACGGAAATCGGCCGGCTCTGCGTGAACGGCGCACCGTCCGCCCTCGACCGGCCGCTCGGCGACGGCGACCGCGTCGACATCCATCCGGAGCGCGCGCAGCCGTCGGCCGCATCCCAGCAGCCGCAACCGGACCGCTGGCGCTTCGTCGCCGACGCGCACCTCGGCGGCCTTGCGCAGCTGCTGCGCCTCGCCGGCTTCGACACCTGCTACGACAACCACTACCGCGACGACGAACTCGTCGCGCTCGCCTCGCGCGAAGGCCGGATCGTGCTGACGCGCGACCGCGAGCTGCTGAAGCGCCGCGCGGTCGCACGCGGCTGCTACCTGCACGCGCAGCAGCCGGACGCGCAGTTGCGCGAGCTGTTCGCGCGGCTCGACCTCGCGCCGCACATGTGGCCGTTCCGGCTGTGCCTGCGCTGCAACGCGCCGCTGCACGCGCTCGATGCGGCGGACGCCGCGCCGCGCGTGCCGGCCGGCGTCCGGCAGCGGCACCGGCGCTTTGCCGCGTGCGACGTGTGCCAGCGGGTGTTCTGGGAAGGATCGCACTGGCGCCGGATGCGCGCGGTGGTCGACGCGATGCGCGCGCCGCCGTCCGGTGCCCTCGACGTTCCGGACGCGGCGGACGCCTGAAAAAACAAAACCCCGCATGCCGAAGCGTGCGGGGTTTCGCGACGGATGGCTGGCAGCGCCAGCGCCGGGGACGCGCGCTTAGTTCGCTGCGCCCGCGTCGTTCGTGCCGGCGGCCGAAGCGGCTGCGGCCTTCGCCTTGCCCTTTGCCGAACCGTGCTGCTTCAGCTGGTGCTTCGGCTTGCTGTGATCCTTCTTGGCCGGTGCCGATGCTGCGGCCGACGTGTCGGCTGCCGGCGCCGACGCCTGTGCGAATGCCGAAACCGATGCGAGAGCGAATGCTGCGGTCATGATCGAAGCGAGCGTCTTCTTCATTGTTCTTCCTTTAGCGGAGAAAAAGTCAAACGTACCGGTAAGTGATGCGAGGCATCCGCATCGGAACATCAGTCGCGCCGGATCGCCGGTCGCCGCCGGGCGGGCCGGCTGATGCCTTTCCGCCTCGACAAATACTGATGCACTGGCTCCATAACGCATCGCCCGCGCGACGAGTTGACATGCGGCTCGCATCCTTCGGGTTTCCCCGGGGGGAGCCGGTTTCGGGCCCGCGCGACGCGCTGCGGGACGTGCATCAATCGTCCGACAAACCGTCTCTCGCGCCCGCCGCGGCGACGCTATACTGGCCTCCTTCCGTCCCAACCGGACGCGGCCGGTCACAGACCGCCGCCGTCGCGAGGCGCCCAAATTGCCCGATCACAATCTGGACAAACTGAAAATCGACCGGCGTCCCGTCGCAACCGCGCCACGCCGGCGCCGATGGGTCCGCTATGCGGTCGCCGCCGCGCTCGTCATCGTCGCGATCGTTGCCGTGCTGGCGCTCACCGGCCGCCCGACGGTCGACACGACCGCCGTCACGTCCGCCTACCCGTACCAGAACGACACCCAGCTCAACGCGACCGGCTACGTCGTGCCGCAGCGCAAGGCCGCGGTCGCGTCGAAAGGCCAGGGGCGCGTCGAATGGCTCGGCGTGCTCGAAGGCACGCGCGTGAAAAAGGACGAGATCATCGCGCGGCTCGAAAGCCGCGACGTGGAAGCGTCGCTGGCGCAGGCACGCGCACAGGCGCAAGTCTCCCGCGCCAACCTCGGCGTCGCTCAGGCGGAGCTGAAGGACGCGGAGATCGCGCTGCGCCGCACCGCCGTGCTCGCGCCGAAGGGCGCGGTGCCGGCCGCACAGCTCGACATCGACACGGCCCGCGTGAACAAGGCGCGCGCATCGCTCAACAGCGACGAGGCCGCGATCGCGTCCGCCGAGGCCAATGCGCAGGCCGCGCAGGTCGCGGTCGATCAGACGGTGATCCGCGCGCCATTCGACGGCATCGTGCTGGCAAAGCACGCGAACGTCGGCGACAACATCACGCCGTTCTCGTCCGCGTCGGACAGCAAGGGCGCGGTCGTGACGATTGCCGACATGGAGACGCTCGAGGTCGAGGCCGACGTCGCCGAATCGAACATCGCGAAGATCCGCGCGGAGCAGCCGTGCGAGATCCAGCTCGACGCGCTGCCCGACATGCGCTTCGCGGGTCGCGTGTCGCGCATCGTGCCGACCGTCGACCGCTCGAAGGCGACGGTGCTCGTGAAGGTGCGTTTCGTCGACCGCGACGAGCGCGTGCTGCCCGACATGAGCGCGAAGATCGCGTTCCTGTCGAAGCCCGCTTCGCCGCAGGACCGGCAGCCGGTGACGGCCGTGCAGGCGAGCGCGGTGGTCGAGCGCGACGGCCGGCAGGTCGTGTTCGTCGTGAAGGACGACACCGTGCATGCAGCGGCGGTGACCAAGGGCGCGCGGATCGGCGAACTCGTCGCGATCCGCGGCGTGAAGCCCGGCGACACGGTCGTGCTCGCGCCGGGCGCGAAGCTGAAGGACGGCGCGAAAGTGACCGTCGCGAAGAAGTAGCGTGGTGCGCGTGAACGACGCCTCGCCACCGCTCGTCGAGATCAGCCACGTCGCGAAGTCGTACCGGCGCGGCCACCAGATCGTGCCGGTGCTGACCGACATCACGCTCGACATCGGCGAAGGCGACTTCGTCGCGCTGATGGGGCCGTCGGGTTCCGGCAAGAGCACGCTGCTCAATCTCGTCGCCGGCATCGACCGGCCCGACAGCGGCGAGCTGCGCGTGGGCGGCCTCGACATCTCGCGGCTCGAGGAAGCGCAACTGGCCGAATGGCGCGCGGCGAACGTCGGCTTCATCTTCCAGTTCTACAACCTGATGCCCGTGCTCACCGCGTTCGAGAACGTCGAGCTGCCGCTGATGCTCACGCACCTGTCGCGCCGCGAACGGCGCGAGCACGTCGAGATGGTGCTCGACATGGTGAATCTCGGCGACCGGAAGACCCATTACCCGTCCGAGCTGTCGGGCGGCCAGCAGCAGCGCGTCGCGATCGCGCGCGCGTTGATCACCGATCCGGTGCTGATCGTCGCCGACGAGCCGACCGGCGACCTCGACCGCGCATCGGCCACCGACGTGCTCGCGATGCTGCAGCGGATGAACGCCGAGCTCGGCAAGACGATCATCATGGTGACCCACGATGCGCACGCGGCCGCCGCCGCGCGCTCGGTCGTGCATCTGGAAAAAGGGGAGCTGATCGATGGGCACGCCGTCTGACGGACGGGAGCGCGCGCGATGTACGTGCTGAAGCTGATCGCGCGCAATGCGCTGCGGCACCGGCTGCGCACGCTGCTGACCGTGCTCGGGCTGACCATCGCGGTGCTGGCGTTCGGGCTGCTGCACACCGTCGTCGACGCGTGGTACGCAGGCGCGGCCGCCGCGTCCAGCGGCCGGCTCGTCACGCGCAACGCGATCTCGCTCGTGTTCCCGCTGCCGGTCAGCTACGAGAACCGGATCCGCGGCGTCGACGGCGTGACGGCCGTGGTCCGCTCGAACTGGTTCGGCGGCATCTACCGCGACCCCAAGAACTTCTTCGCGAGCTTCGCGGTGTCGGAGAACTATCTCGACCTGTATCCGGAATTCATCCTGCCGGCGCAGCAGCGCGCCGACTACGACCGCGACCGCCGCGGCTGCCTCGTCGGGCGCCAGCTCGCGACGCAGTTCGGCTTCAAGGTCGGCGACGTGATTCCGCTGAAAGGCACGATCTATCCGGGCACGTGGGACTTCGTCGTGCGCGGCATTCTCGACGGCCGCGACGATTCGACGATCACGCGCCAGCTGGTGTTCCACTGGGATTACCTGAACGAGACGGTGCGCAAGCGAACGCCGAAGCAAGCCGATCAGGTCGGCGTGTTCGTGCTCGGGGTCGCGAACCCGGACGACGGCGCAGCGATCGCGCGAAACGTCGACGCGGTGTTCAAGAACTCGCTCGCCGAAACGCTGACCGAGACCGAGCAGGCGTTCCAGCTCGGCTTCGTCGCGATGTCGAACCAGATCATCGCGGCGATCCGCGTCGTGTCGTACGTGGTGATCCTGATCATCATGGCCGTAATGGCGAACGCGATGGCGATGAGCGCGCGCGAACGCACCGCCGAATACGCGACGCTGAAGGCGCTCGGCTTCGGCCCCGGCTTTCTCGCGCTGATCGTGTTCGGCGAATCGGTCGTGATCGCGGTGGTCGGCGGCGGGCTCGCGATGCTCGCGACACCGCCGGCCGCGAGCCTCTTCAAGCAGGCCGCGGGCGGCATCTTCCCGGTATTCAAGGTGTCGGCCGAAACGATGGCGCTGCAGGCCGCATGCTCGGTCGCGGTCGGCCTCGCGGCCGCGCTCGTGCCGGCGTGGCAGGCGGCGCGCGTGCGCGTGGTCGAAGGCCTGCGGGCGATCGGATAGGCGCATGGCCATTCCACTCACCTACATCGCGCGCAACCTGTGGACCCGCCGGCTCACCACCGCGCTCACCGCGGGCGGGATGGCACTGGTGATCTTCGTGTTCGCGACGGTGCAGATGCTCGACGCGGGGCTCACACAGACGCTCGTGTCGACCGGCGAACCGGACAACGCGGTGGTGATCCGCAAGGGCGCCGAAACCGAGATTCAGAGTGCGATCGACCACCAGCAGGCCAACGCGCTCGAGATGCACCCGGCTGTCGCGCTCGGCCCCGACGGTCGGCCGCTCGTGTCGAAGGAAGCGGTCGTGCTGATTTCGCTGGTAAAGACGTCGTCCGGCAAGCCGTCGAACGTCGTGATCCGCGGCGTGTCGCCGGCCGGCCTCGCGCTGCGCCCGCACGTGAAGCTCGTCGCCGGCCGCATGTTCACGCCCGGCTCGTCGGAGATCATCGTCGGCAGCGCGATCGCGAAGGGGTTCAGCGGCACGCAGCTCGGCGACAGCCTGCATTTCGCGCAGCGCGACTGGACCATCGTCGGCATCTTCGACGCGGGCGGCAGCGGCTTCGACTCGGAGATCTGGGGCGACGTCGACCAGCTGATGCAGTCGTTCCGGCGCACCAGCTACTCGTCGATGGTGCTGCGCATCCCGAGCGCCGACGGCTTCGCGCGCTTCAAGGCCGACATCGACGTCGACCCGCGCCTGACGGATGAAGCGAAACGCGAGCAGACGTTTTACGGCGACCAGTCGAAGGCGTTGTCGACCTTCATCAACATCCTGGGCATCACGCTGTCGACGATCTTCTCGATCGCCGCGATGATCGGCGCGATGATCACGATGTATGCGTCGGTCGCGAACCGCACCGCGGAAATCGGCACGCTGCGCGCACTCGGCTTCAAGCGCATGAACGTGCTCGCCGCGTTCCTGCTGGAGGCGCTGCTGCTCGGCTTCGTCGGTGGCGTCGCGGGGCTCGCATCCGCATCGCTGATGGAGTTCGCGTCGTTCTCGACGACCAACTTCCAGACCTTCTCCGACCTGTCGTTCCGCTTCGTGCTGACGCCCGCGATCGTCGTGAAGACGCTGCTGTTCTCGCTCGTGATGGGGCTCGTCGGCGGCTTCCTGCCGGCGATGCGCGCCGCGCGGCTGAACATCGTCGACGCGTTGCGCGCGCAGTGACGCGCGCGGCCCCTCACGCCCGACGCTCGCGCGGCACCCACGCGCCGTGGAACCCGGCCGGCACGCGGCGCGGCAGGTGCACCGTCGCGACCGGCGCCGCGTCGATCGCGCGCGCATCGAGGATCACGACATCGCTCGTATCCGTCGCCGCGCGGTAGACCACCACCAGCAGCCAGCCGTCGTCCTCGTCGGTGCCGCCCGGGCGCGGCACGAACACCGGCTCACCGTTCTGGTCGCCGGCCGGCACCGCGTAGCGGGTCGTCGTGCCGCGCACGTGGTCGAAACGCATCACGCCGCGCATCTCAGTGTTGTTCGGCTGCTCGACCGCATACAGGTAGCGGTAGCGGCGCCCCGTCCGGCTTTCGTTGATGCGCGGCAGCTCGATGCCGCCGTCGGCCAGGGGCCCTTCGTCGATCAGCCCGTTCGCGGTATCGATCACGTAACGCCACAGCTCGCCGACCGGGTTGTCGGCGAAGCGGCCCGTGCGCGCGTCGAGCCGCAGGAACCACGGATAGCGCACCGCGTCGAGCACGATGCACGACGCATCGCAGTCGTACGCATTCACGACGTGCTGGATGAAGCACGGCTCGATGCCGAACCAGCGCACGTCGCCGCCGTGGCGCGGCATCACGCCGATCCGCGCGTCGCGGTCGTCGTGCCAGCGCAGCGGCATCCGGTGCCCCTGCTTCAGCATCGCGAAGTCGTAGCCGACGTTCAGGTCGAGCAGCAGGCTGCGGGTTTCGGTGATCGCGAGGTCGTGCATCATCGACGGCGCACGCACGTCGACGGCAAGGTCGACGCGCTGCACGCCCTGCGCATCCGCGACACCGTAGCGCAGCCACGGCGCGCGCCAGTCCGCGCGAAACAGGATCAGTTCGCCCGTCACCGGATCGACTTTCGGATGCGCCGTCATCGCGCCGCCGAACGCCGTGTGCCGCGCGGGCGCACCGAGCGTATCGAGCGCGGCCGTGATCGCGAGCGGCGCGCCGCCTTCCGCCAGCGCGAGCAATTCGCCGGCGTGCTGCAGCACGTTCACGTTCGGATTCGTGTCGGGCAGGTGCGGCGCCTGCTCCGGCGCGTGCACATCGGCCCAGCGGCGCGTGCGCGCCCAGCGGTTCCGGTAGCCGGCCGCGCGGCCGCGTTCGAACGCGATCGCGTGCAGCATCGCCGCTTCCGGCCACCACGACAGCACGTCGTTGCCCTCGAAACGGCCGCCCGGCGGATTCGGGCCGTTGCGCAGCAGCGTGCCGTCGAGTTCGGGCGGGATCGTGCCGGTCACGCGCAGGTCGACGAGGTCGACTTCGTCGGCGACCGGCGCGATCGCGCCGCGGTTCAGATCGAACGTCGTCATCGCGTCGTCTGCTCCGTCAGCAGTCTTCGGTCGACGGCGGCAAATCGCCGCGCGCCAGCGCGAGCGCATGGTCGCGCACGTCGTCCGGCCAGCCCGCAATCAGTTCGGTCATTCGCTCGAGGTCGTTCGCATACAGCGCACGCGCGGCCTCCTCGAATCCGGGCAGGTCGCCCGCGATCGCGGACATGAAGTGGTATGCGCGCGTCTGCGCGTCGCGGCGCCGGTCGGCCGCCGCGTGCGTGCGCCGCGCGTCCTCGACCAGCTTGCGCAGCGCGACGGACGCGCCGCCCGGCTGCGCGGCGAGCCAGTCCCAGTGACGCGGCAGCAACGTGACCTCACGCGAGACGACGCCGAGCTTCGGACGGCCGCGGCCGCGTTGTTCGGCCGCGCCGGCGGGCTCGGCGGGCGCGGATGCCTCGCCCGGCACTGGCGCGTAACGCGCACGGATATCGTCCGCCGTGCCGCGCAGGTCTAGGTCGATCGAGCGGCCGGTCGCGTCGTCGAAGATCACGATGGTGCCGGACATCGCATTGCCGGCCGCCTGACGGACCGCCACCGCCACCGTCGCGAGCGGGCCCGACGCGACGCGCCGGTGGCCATCGAACGCCGTGTAGGAAGGGAGAAGCATGGAGAGAGTCATCGTGGTTGCCCGTGGGCAGGAATCGGAATGACGCAATTTTTATCCGGGTATAAATTGTTGTCAATATCATCCGGGTAAAAAAGAGACATGCCGATGCCACGGATCGATCCAATTCCTGAATCGATCAAGTCAGCAATTGGCATGAAAGCGCAATTTTCGCCATGACAGAATGATCCGGACGCCCGGCCTCCGGGCATCGGCGTCCGGCCCCCGGCCGGCAAGACCACCACGAAAAAACGCGCGCACCGACGCGCAGCCGCACGACGGCACCTTCCGCCCTTCGGAGGAGACAGTCATGAATCCGCTTCACGCATTGCCGGCGTCCGCGTCGGCAACGGCCCGGCGCACCCGCGTGCGCTGGCTCGTGCTGACCGTGCTGTTCGCGGTCACGACGATCAACTACGCGGATCGCGCCGCGATCGCGATCGCGGGCCCGGCGCTCGCCCGCACGATGCACCTGAGCCATGTGCAGATGGGCTTCATCTTCTCGGCGTTCGGCTGGTCGTACGTGATCGCGCAACTGCCGGGCGGCTGGCTGCTCGACCGCTTCGGCTCGCGCATCGTCTATGCGTTCAGCATCTTCTTCTGGTCGCTGTTCACGCTGCTTCAGGGCGGCATCGGCTTCGTCGGCGGCGCGGCCGCGTTCGCGCTGCTGTTCGGATTGCGCTTCCTGGTCGGCGCGGCCGAGGCGCCGTCGTTCCCGGCCAACAGCCGGATCGTGTCCACGTGGTTTCCGGCCGCGGAGCGCGGCACCGCGTCGGCGATCTTCAACGCCGCTCAGTACGCGGCGACCGTCGTGTTCGCGCCGCTGATGGGCTGGCTCGTGCACGCGTACGGCTGGCAGTCGGTGTTCGCGGTGATGGGCGTGCTCGGCTTCGCGTTCGTGCTGGTGTGGAACCGCACGATGTACGACCCGAAGGTGCACCCGCGCATCAACGGCGCGGAGCTCGACTACCTCACCGAAGGCGGTGCGCTCGTCAACATCGACCAGGCGACCGGCGCGCGCGACGGCGGCCCGTCGATGCGTCACGTGAAGGCGCTGCTGAGGAACCGGATGCTCGTCGGCGTGTACGTCGCGCAGTATTGCATCAACGCACTCACCTACTTCTTCATCACGTGGTTTCCCGTCTATCTCGTGCAGGCGCGCGGGATGTCGATCCTCAACGCGGGGCTCGTCGCGTCCATCCCGGCCGTGTGCGGGTTCCTTGGCGGGATTCTCGGCGGCATCGTGTCCGACGCGCTGCTCAAGCAGGGGCAGTCACTGTCGGTCGCGCGCAAGGTGCCGATCGTGATCGGCATGCTGCTGTCGATGTCGATGATCGTCTGCAACTACACCGATTCGCACGTGCTCGTGGTGCTGTTCATGGCGCTGTCGTTCTTCGGCAAAGGGCTCGGCGCGCTCGGCTGGGCCGTCAACGCCGATACCGCGCCGCGCCAGATCGCCGGCCTGAGCGGCGCGCTGCTCAATACGTGCGGCAATCTTTCCAGCATTACGACGCCGATCGCGATCGGCTACATCGTCGACCGCAGCGGCTCGTTCAACGGCGCGCTCGTGTACGTCGTCGCGCACGCGCTCGTCGCCGTGATCTGCTACCTGTTCGTCGTCGGCGAAATTCGCCGCGTCGAGCTTCAATGATGAACGGCGTGGGCTGCGCCAGTGCGCCCAGCGGCCCGCACGCCACCGGAACCAGGAGCGAACCGATGTCCGAACCCAGCCGTGCCGGCACCCCGCGCGTCACGCGCATGCAAGTGATTCCCGTCGCTGGCCGCGACAGCATGCTGTTGAACCTGTGCGGCGCGCACGCGCCGTATTTCACGCGCAACCTCGTGATCCTCGACGACAGCAGCGGCCACACGGGTGTCGGCGAAGTACCCGGCGGCGAAGGCATCCGACAGGCGCTCGAACGGATGACCGATCTCGTGGTCGGCCAGTCGATCGGGCGTTACCAGGCGACGCTCAACGCGGTGCGCGCGGCGCTGTCCGGCACCGCTGCGGGTGCGGGACGCACGATCCGGCACGAGGTGACGTCGGCCGGCGAGGCGGCCGTGCTGCGCCAGCCGCACGAAATCAACCTGCGGCTCGACAACGTGATCACCGCGATCGAGGCCGCGCTGCTGGACCTGCTCGGCCAGCATCTCGACGTGCCCGTCGCCGCGCTGCTCGGCGAAGGCCAGCAGCGCGACGCAGTGCCGATGCTCGCGTACCTGTTCTACATCGGCGAGCGGCGCCGCACCGACCTGCCGTATCGCGACGAGATGCACGCGGCCGATCCGTGGTTCCGTCTGCGCAACGAAGCCGCGCTCACGCCGGCCGCGATCGCGCGGCAGGCCGAGGCCGCGGTCGAGCGCTACGGCTTCGTCGATTTCAAGCTGAAGGGCGGTGTGATGGCCGGCGCGGACGAGATGGAAGCGATCGCGGCGATCAAGGCGCGCTTTCCCGACGCGCGCGCGACGCTCGACCCGAACGGCGCGTGGTCACTCGACGAAGCCGTCGCGCTGTGCCGCGGGCAAGGTCATCTGCTCGCGTATGCGGAGGACCCGTGCGGGCCGGAAGCCGGCTACTCGGGCCGCGAGGTGATGGCCGAATTCCGGCGCGCCACCGGCATCCCGACCGCGACCAACATGATCGCGACGGACTGGCGGCAGATGGATCACGCGGTGCGGCTGCAGGCGGTCGACATTCCGCTCGCCGATCCGCACTTCTGGACGATGCAGGGTTCAGTGCGGCTCGCGCAGCTGTGCCGCGACTGGGGGCTCACGTGGGGTTCGCACTCGAACAACCACTTCGACGTTTCGCTGGCGATGTTCACGCACGCGGCCGCGGCGGCGCCCGGCACGATCACCGCGATCGACACGCACTGGATCTGGCAGGAAGGCGACGCGCGGCTCACGCGCGAGCCGCTCGAGATCGTCGGCGGCCAGGTGGCCGTGCCCGAGCGGCCGGGGCTCGGGATCGAACTCGACATGGCGCAGGTCGAGGCTGCCCATGCGCTGTACGTGCAAGTCGGCGGCACGGCGCGCGACGATGCGATGGCGATGCGGTATCTGGTGCCGGGGTGGACGTACGATCCGAAGCGGCCGAGTTTTGGGCGCGGGTGACGGCGGGGGGGCGGACATGCGAAAAAACAAAAAGGGTTCGGCCTTGCGTGAGACAGGGAGCAAATCCTTGCACGCGCGAGGAAGCTTATCTTTGCACTCCGACCGCGGAAATCAAAGGCCTCAGCAAACAACGAAGCCCGAACAGATGGAAGCAATTCTCTGCACTTTGTCCTAGCTGTCCTGGCAGCACTGATTTCGTTGCACTTTGTACACGTGGCGTGGCGGTAGTGATGGCCCGCTTCTAATGCAAATTCTCAGTCGGTGCAGGTATGGCTGTGTGGAAGGATAATCAGTCGACACGCACTGCTGATGTGCGCACTGGCCGCGCAGGCTAACCGCCATGGACCCATGGTATCGCTCGCGCTTCAGCGACCTGATCCGTCCTTTATGAAAATTATGCGTGGTCCACCATACCAATATGGGTATGCATGAGTTGACGTTTCTTGATCGATAGGGCCCCAATATTCGCTTCACGCTTAACCACTCTGGATTTTTTCAATTCCTGATAAATCAAATGAGGACTCTCACCGTACAATCTCGCGGATAGTAAAAAATAACCACTGAGAGGCGGTATGGGCACGCGCGACACAATCGGTGTAATGGGCGGCGGATTATCGCAGCAAGATCGTCTTCTAAAACTGGACACGCCGGCAGGTCAGAATGTCCTGCTGCCCCATCGCGTTACCGGGCGTTCGCGGATCGGCCGCGATTATCTCTTTCTGCTCGATTGCGTCTCAGCGTCCAGCGACGTTCAGCTCAAAACGCTGATTTCCCAGGCCGTGACCCTCTGGATTCAGCAGGCCGATGGTTCTTATCACCCACATCACGGCTACGTGCACACGGCTCGCCGGCTAGGAACAGACGGCGGCCTTACAAGCTACCAGCTCGGTTTTTCCTCGTGGATGCACTTCTTGAAGTTCCGTCGCGACCAGCGGCACTGGCAGGACAAGACCGCGGAAGAAGTCATTGCAGATGTATTCAATGAACACCCGCAAGCGAAAGGCATGTACCGCTTTGCGCTGTCGAAACCATTGCCGACCCGCTCCTATTGCCGGCAGGACGAGGCCGACTGGAACTTCGTGCACCGGCTCCTGGAATCGGAAGGTCTGTACGGTGTCTGGCAGCAAGCCGCCGATGGCAAATCGCATACGCTGGTGATCACCGATCGCCTCGACACGCTCGAACCGCTGTCGCCGGCCACCGTTGAGTTCTATCGTGCGGGCATCCATAGCGAGGCCGATGCAGTGACCCAATGGGCGGGGACCCGGACGCTGCAATCCGTATTGTTGTCAACGCGCACCTTCGACTACAAAAATCCTTCGACACCCTTCAATCCGAAAGCGACGTCGGTGCCAACAATGGCAAACCAGGGAGCGTTGCCGGCGCAAGCAGAAGTATATGAATACACCGGCGGCTACACGTATCCGGAACAGGAACGGGGCGACCATCTGTCGAAGATCCGGATGGAGGAATGGGAGTCGCAGGCCAAGCGCTTTCATGGCATCGGCGGTCTGCGTGCCATCGATGCGGGGCGGCGTTTCACGCTGACCGGACATCCGGAACATGATCAGGATGCCGCGAACCAGAACGAATTCGCGAGCATCGAGGTGGAGTGGGCCATCGAGAACAACCTACCGCTCTCCGGACATGAAACGAATTTTCCCCACAGCCTGAGTCATGCGCTGGCGCAGGCTCGTGCCGACGATCCCGGCCAGACGTTCGGCGTGAGCCACGCCGATGGATCGACGGGGTTTTACCGGATCGCCATCGAGGCGCAGCGCACGACAGTGCCCTACCGCAGCCCGTTCGAACATCGCAAGCCCGAAGCGAAGCTGGAATCGGCGATCGTCGCAGGACCGAAAGGCCAGGAATGCTATACCGATGAACTGAACCGGGTGAAGGTACTGTTCATATGGGATCGGCTCAACGAAGGTGACGAGCGCGCCTCGTGCTGGGTACGCATCGCGCAGTCCGATACCGGCGAGGGCTATGGCGGCGTCCACATGCCGCGCGCGGGCGAGGAGCTCCTGATCGGCCATATCGGCAACGACATCGACCGCCCGATTGCCCTTCACCGCGTGTACAACGGCGCGGCGAAACCGCAGTGGCATTCGAACGGGCTGCTGTCCGGCTATCAGTCACGGGAGTATGGCGGCGGTGGCGGCTACAACCAGCACGTCATGGACGATTCGACCGGTCAGACGCGGATGCGGGTGATGAGCAGCCACGGCATGAGCAGCCTGCATCTCGGTTACCAGATCGTCCAGGACGGCAATACCCGGGGCGCCTATGTGGGTAGCGGCTTTACGCTCCGTACCGACAATGCCGGCGCGATTCATGCGGGCGAGGGGCTGTACTTCAGTACCCATTCAACCAGCTTCGACGGTCAGCCGCTCGACACCAGCCAGCCACGCGAGATTCTGGCGCGCGCCGATCTACTGGTCGAGTCGCTGTCCTCCGCCAGCGCGACGGCCAAGGGCGAGGATCTGAAGCCGGGGCGCGAAGCCCTCGCCGCGTTCGCGAAGGCCACCCAGCACAGCAAGGCGGGCGTTTCCAAGGGCGGCAGCACGGCCGGAGGTGGGACCGGCAACGCGAACGCTTTCGCGAAGCCTGTGATGCTCGGGTCGAGTCAGGAAAGCATGGGCCTGACCACGCGCGCGTCGGCACAGCTAGTGGCCGACGAGCACCTGAATCTGGTGAGCGGCAAGGACACCTACTGGGCGGTCGGCAAATCGTTGGTGGCTGGCGTCGCTGAAAAAATCAGCATCTTCGTCCAGCGCGCTGGCATGAAACTGATCGCCGGAAAAGGCGCGGTCGACATCCAGGCGCTCAGCGACCAGCTGCGCCTGCTTTCCGAACTCGGCCTCACACTCAAGAGCAACAACGGCAGCATCGTGATCGACGCCAAGACCGAGCTGATGCTCAAGTGCGGTGGTTCGTACATCCGGATTACCGCCGACGGGATCGAGGACGGCACCCGAGGTGCGCGTACCGTCAAGTCGGCGTCGTTCAGCCGGCAGGGGCCCAGTTCGGTGGCCGAGCACATGAACAGCCTCCCCAAACCGGCGTTCAACGACAAGTACATCTTGCGCGACCGCATCACGGGCGATCCGCTCAAGAACCATCCGTACGAGATCGTTCGTGGCGATGGCACACGCCTGAGCGGCGTCACCGACGAGCTGGGCCATACGACCGAACAGAAGAACAACGATATCGAAACCGTGATGATCCGTGCGCTGCGACCGAGCGCCAGCAAAGCCTAGGCGGCACACACAACTCTATCAGCGAGCATCCATGAGCGAAAATCAGCCTGACAGTCCCGGTACCCCGGGCCAGGGTTCCGGCGACGACGAGGCCGAACACGAAGTCGTCCGTCTTTCATCGCATACCGATGAAGGGGGCGACTCGTATGCCCATGCCACCCTGACGCCGGCCGACGATACGCGCGCCAAGGAGACGTTGCATGACCTGCGCCCTATCATCCCGGTGATCTTCATCCCCGGCGTCATGGGTTCGCCCATCGTCACCAAGGACACCGGCGACGAGGCCTTCTTTGCGCCGAACATGGACACGGTTGGTTCGATGCTCGGCGGATTTTTGTCGGTCCTCTTCGGGTGGTTTCAAAGCGCATCGTCGCGCGAGATCCGTTTCGATCCTCTCAAGGTGTCGGTGACGCCGCTCGGACCGATCAACGTGGGCGATGGCAAGACGATCACCGAAGAGGAGGCGCGGCGGCGCGGCTGGGGTTCGGTCTACCGAACCAGTTACCAGCCCGTGCTGCTGTGGCTTGAGCAACAATTAAATAACCCCATGCTGTGCGGCGAGTTGCAAGGTGCTTGGTGCGCGCCCGATCCGAAGGGCAAAACGTGGGCACTGCATCCGGTGCTGGACACCGCGCCGACGCAATACGGGGCGTACGGAAAAGGCGAGGCGATCACGTCGGAGTCCCCTGAGTTCAAGCGGTTCGTCAAGTTCCGCTACCGTGTCTACGCAATCGGCTACAACTGGCTGCAGTCGAATTACGATTCGGGGAGCGATGTGGTCAAGGGTGTCGATTGTCCCGATCCGCAGACCAAGGGGAAAACGCGGCTCATGGGCATTACCGAGATTTGCAAGGAGAACGACACGGGCAAGGCCATCATCGTGACGCATTCGATGGGTGGTCTGGTGGCTCGCTTTGCCGTGTTGAGCCATGGCGCGGAAGACTCGATCCACGGCGTGTTTCACGGCGCACAGCCGGCCACCGGAGCGCCGCTGGCGGCCAAGCGTTACAAGACAGGGGGCGGCCCCGAAGGCGGCATGAACGGATTTATCAACGGCAGCCTGCTCGGACGCGATGCGAATGAATTCATCGCGGTGATGGCGAACGCACCGGGACCGATGGAGCTGACACCGATGCCGGACTACAACAACGGCAGGGCATGGTGGATTTTCGCTCGACCTGACGGAACGGTGCTCATGCAGTTCCCGAAGCATGGCGACGCGCTCAGTGAACTGTATCTCAATGCCGATTGGTACGGATTGCTGCCGAAGGCAGCTCAGCTCGATCCGGGCAAAGTGGTGAGAAAGCGACTCGGCAGGGACGGGACCGGCGACAGCGCGCTGGTCGACAATTACATCGCCACGATGACGCTAGTGGTCACACGGCAAAGCCAGTTGAAGAATAAGTACCATGGCAACACGTATGTGGCGTATGGCAACGGAGGCTTGGATACGCGATCTCCTACGTCCGGCTCGACGACCGAGGCTACCGACAAGGACAAGCCCACCGTCGAGCAAGGAGAGCTGACGAAGAACTTGCTGGCTTGGGGCAACGCCATCTGGACCGGCGACGTACCGGCCGATGTGCATGAATCCGAGCTCCGCGCTGCCCAGTTGCTAGACGATTCGGGCAAGGGCCAACTCCGCGTGCTGCTGAAAGAGCGCAACCTGAGCGTCACGTTCACGATGCAGAAGACCAACAAGATCCCCGACGTGAGCGCTACGACCGACTGGGATCGCGTGGCGGGCAAGACCGGCATCATTCGCGGTGACGGCACCGTGCCGGCATGGTCGGCGGACGCGCAGGCGCGTGGCCTGAAGCCGGGCGTGCCGGGCGATCCGGCCAACGGCGTGCAGATGGCGTTCGTGCAGGCCGGGTATGAGCACATGAAGAGTTACGCGCATCCCTGGACCCGCTGGGCGCTCCTCTACAGTGTGGTGCAGATCGTGAAGGACATCGACGTGCCGGGAGAGGCGTGATGGCGCGCATCGTTCGCATACTTCTTTTGCTGGCGGGTCTGTGTGCCTGCTCTCTCGCGTTTTCCGTGGAACCAATGATGAACAATCCTCTGCTGTCCAAAGTACGTCCGTGGTGCGTCGGTCGCCTCGTGTTCGATCGCCCCGTTTCGAGCGAGATCTCGAACGAAAGCTACTTGTACCGCGGACAAAAACTCGTCACGACGCACGACGTGTCGGTGGAGACCTACGATGCCAAAGTCGCGGCGCGCGAGAAGGAACTGCGCACCAAACAGCGGGTGAATCCCGTCAATCTGGATGAGAAAACGGGGCGCGCATGGCTGGAAATGGCGTTTTCTCCGGTGCAGCACTCGCGGGTTTTCCTCTTCAACGGTGCGGTGGTGAAAGGAGTAGCCCTACCGTTCGATACGGAAGGTTATCTGTTCGCGAACCGTACGCTCGTCCAAACAACCGGCAGGATCGGGGCGGATGCGATGAGCCGAGCCGAAAGCATCTATAACGACACCTACCGCCGCATCAAGGTGCGCGATAACTGGACCGTGCCGACGGAATCGGGTTTCTGCTTCGACGGCGGGATTATCACCGGACGGTCGACCTACACGGAAGAAGTGAGCCAGTCATTCGCGCTGATGCCGGGCCGGCCGGCACTGCTGGTGATCAAGTTGCGCGACGCGGTGGAAGAAGATCAAGCCCAACCGCTCATCAGCAGCCTGCCCGAGTTGCGTGCGAAACTCGATCGCATGCCCGGCAGCTATCGTATCCTGCGGCAGGGTAAGCGAACGGTGGCCGGCATGGACGCCGAGGAAGTGCTGTTCGCGCTGAAGGACGGCGACGTCACGGTGTATCGCTTCTACCTGCTCGCGCCGGGGAATCCCGCGACGGTGGCGCAGCCGCATACCTCGGTCGAACTGCTGCTGGGCGCACCCGCACGTAGCGATCTGCCACCGGACCGGTCCACCGCTCCGGTCGACGAGGCAGGGGCGCTGCAGACGTGGGACACGCTGGTCAACAGCCTGCGCGCGCGACCGGGCGCAGTCTGACCGGAGCCGAACGATGCGCCGCTACGATATTGTGAAAGGTGACCTGACGACGGTCGGCGGGATCGTGCAGGGCGGCGACGCGCACGATCTGCTCGGTGGCCGCGAGCAGGCGTATGAGACCGATCCAGTCTGGTGTCCTGTCTGCAAGACCATGGGACATATCCAGTGCGAAGGTCCGCGCGTCTCCACGACCGGACCCGATGGGCGGCAGGCGGCGCTGAGCGATGATCTGTGTGTCTGCTTGTGTACGCCGCCGCCACGCCTGGTGCCGTCCCAGCAGACGTCGTATGTGGATGCGTAGCGTCGGCGGCGAGTTGCCGATGTCGACAGCGAATGTCGTTCTTTTCAGCTAGGGAGTCGTGTGATCATCAGAAAATGGATGGGAATGGTGCTGCTGGCGTGGACGTTGGCTCTCTCGGGTTGCCAGTCGTTCCGGGACTGCGTGCAGGCGCTGGGCGGCGGCTGCCACTGATGCAGGTCTCGGCTCCGGCGGATAGGAGCCGCGCCTGCCCTCTTGAGGTACTTCTGATGCTTCCGGCGGCGATGTCCATGGCCAGCCCGGGCAACACTGCGGCCGGCACTGGCGATCTGCGCCAGTTTGAAATCCAGCCCGTACCCTGCATGATGCCAGCCTTGCTCAGGCCAGCAGGGATGCATGGCCGAGGGTCGTTGACTTCGACCAACGGCCGCGATCACATCAACGATTAGTCACGGACATAGGTGCGAAAGGGACTTCGATCGATCGCGCAATTTCGACGACACATTCGCCTAAGCTCGATTCGTGCGCGAGCACAGCCAGGCTACGGATTCTCGTTCCCAAACAGCAAAGCCGGCGCAAGGCCGGCTTTGTTGTTGAAACATAAGATCGCACTTTGTCAGAGAAGCATATCTTTGCACTCGAGGCAAAATCAACTTTCCTGTCTCACATGCGACCGAACCCTTTGAATTCCGTTGGTGGAGCGGAGGGCCACTGAACTGTGGCGAAAACACCAAAAGAATAGGCTGTGTTTTACTCCACGGCATTTCAGCTTGCCCGGATTTTTGCCCCGAAGCCGATGTGGCTGCAAATCCGGCCTAAAAGTCCGACCGCAGAAACTGCAACAGCGCTGCCGAGGAGCACCGCCACTTCACCCGTTATCGTCAAATCTGCCCGAGTCCACTGCCCGATTTTGACTGGAAGCAGGCCAGATTGGCGCGGGCGTCCCACAGCGCATGATGCTGATGGCCATGCTCGGCAAAGAACGTCTCCAGTCCTGCTGAGTTCAGCCTAGTCCAGATGTTCTCCTGCTGCCACCTTTTCGGAAGGCGCCCAATCCGACTTTCGAGTATTCGCAGGTCCGCGTCGTTGTCGTAGCAGAGGATGGGGCGCTCGCGAACCGGGATGCGCAGCAGCCAGGCCATCGCCTCCGTGCGAAGCTGCGCAAGTGGCATCGCTCGACCCGCCGGTCTGCCGAGTTGCGGCAGGACAGTTTCCCGCACAAATTCGCTGCATCGGGATGGGTCGAAGTCGCTGCATTCGCCGTAGAACTCGGCTCCGTTTTCGGCGACGAGCGCAAGGCTGATTAGCTCACGGTCCCGCAGGTTGGTGAACTCGGTGTCGATGAATACGCGCATAGGTACGTTGCTCGAGGTTGGCCGCGCCAGGCAGAACATCTGTGACCACCGTTCACCTGGCGGGAACTTGCCCGCTTGCAGATAATTCCCGAATCCTAACGTGCTTCGTACTCGCACGAGACAAATCCCTATCTGACGCCAGTGAACGGGCGCCCGATGCTTTCATGCTCAGGCAACACATTTCAATAACTGCACAGCATTGGAGCTACGCGAGGAGCGTCCCGTAAAAACACGCAATCATCCTCGTAGCCCGCACGTATACTCCGTGCAGTCGTGTGACTGCTTACCCGGAAACGTGACACCGTGGAAGACCAACTCCTCACCCCCAGGATGCTCGCAGTGATGCTCTGCCTCCCCGAGCAAACCATCTACAACCGGCACGCGGAAGGCGGCGACTTGCCCCGAGACACCAAGATTGGGCGGCTCCTTCGCTTTAAAGTATCGGACTTCGAAGCCTGGCTGGTCAGCAAGTCCACACGCGTTGGCCAGCCGCTTGTCCCTGCCGTAGCACCGGCCGAGCAGGTTGCCGCGCGCCAACTCCCCTGAACTGTAGGTTCAAGTCCCACAAAGAATCGCCCCGGCGGCAACCGGGGCGGGGGGCGCCGAAGCGCACCTATGCTCACTCACGCGGGAGTATAGACGCGCGGAATATCCATGAATCCGCCGCATATCAGCACGCGGAGGAAATATTTTTTGCATTGAGGGCAGCTATCTGGCTGAAGCGGCACACACCCGAGGTGTGCCATGTCTCTCGTTTCACCGACGGCTGCCCGCCGTCCCTGTCTCACCGCAGCATCCGCGCTCCGCTTTGCTGAACTTGTCAGAAAGATTGAAAGAAGTGCGACGCCGTCCGCCAAAAAGCGAAAAAACAAGGCTCGAAAGACGCTGCTGTCTGTCATCAAGGCGCTGCGCCGTCAGGCCAGGACGACGGGCTTGTGGGCTGTCGCGCTGACGCTGACGTTCGCAGACGACGGGGAGCTCTCCCCAGGACATCTCAGTGATTTCCTGGAGCGCGTGCGCAAGGCTCTCAAGCGTCGCGGCTATGCGCTGCCCTACGCCTGGGTGCTGGAGCGTGGCGGCCGGCTTCACTACCACCTGACGCTCTGGCTCCCCCGGGGCTTCGAACTGGACAAAGCCAAGCTCGCGCAATGGTGGCCCTGGGGCGCCACCTGGACCGCCGCATGCAGGCACGTCAAGCGGTGGGCCTGCTACATGGCCAAGTTCAACTGTGTGGCGCGCCTCCCGAAAGGCGCTCGCCTGTTCGGTTACGGGGGACTGGATGAAAGCGGCAAGGCGGCGGCGCAGCACGCGGCCCTGCCCCGGTGGCTGCAGGCTCTGGTGCCTCGCGGCACCCGTGTTTGCCGCGTGCCCGGCGGTGGATGGGCGAACACCGACACCGGTGAGATTCACAGGTCGCCGTACCGCTGGACGCCGCGCGGCTGGGCGATGTGCGAAGCGGAGGCGTCGCCGCCACCTGCCATCGGAGAACCGTGCAGCACGACGTGAGACGCATCCGTCGCGACGCCAGCCGGTCCGCCTTGGCCATTCGGCCGAGCGGGCGATTGCATCGGCAACCAGGGCGGTACGCCGCCGATTTGTTGCAAAAACACCCTCTGTATATCGTGAAATTTCACTTTGTCAAGCACTCCAAACAGTTTATTTGACGAGCTGAATCCCGCCTGTTAGGGTGCCCTTTCCAAGGTTCCGAGACCACCACCATGAGCACGCAGGTTGTTCCCGATGACTTCCCAAGAGAGCGTGGCATAGGCGCTGTACCGGGCGTCCACCCGCGCCTTCTTATCCTTTCAGTCGCGGAATGCTGGGTCTACGGAGGAGTAAAAGATGGTTTCCGACAATCACATCGACCTGGACATTGCCCTCCGCAAAATTCACGAGCTGGCGATGGCGGACGGCGATTTGGGCTATGCATACTGGTACGAAGTCGGACGGCTTCTACAACGAGCCGCTAACATGCAAGCTGAAATCGATTTGCTTTGCAAAGAGCTGGAACGATGCCGCGCAACGCACGCCAGACCTAGCAGAGCCGTCAAGCAGCGTCAGCGGAGCGAGAGCGAGGCGAGATGACGCAGCGACTTCAGGATGTTGTGGGCAAGTTATACAAGCCGCTGGCGAATGGCGCGCGCCAGGTATTCGCACTGTCGCGTGGTGACGCCGAGAAACTGCCGCAGCTCCCCTCGATTGCCGTCATCTCGGTCACCGCACCAGAGCGCCCGCCTGCCAGCCTCGACGGCTTCGCCCATGTGTTGCGCCTGAGCTTCGCGGACGTCGATTTCCTGAACCCGAGTCTTTCGAAGAAGACACGAGACAAGCTCGCCCACGCGTTCACCCTGGAACAGGCTCAGTCGATTCGCTCCTTCGTCGAGGCCCTGCCGATAGAAATCGTATCGGTGGTCGTCCACTGCGAAGGCGGCTATTCACGGTCATGCGCCATCGCCCTGGCGCTCCATCGGCTATATGGCTACCGGGCGGAAATCGAACACCTCTCGCAAGCCAATCCGTCAATCGTTCGCATGATGATGGGAAATGACCGCGCACGTCACAACCCATCGTAACTCTTCTTCCAGCCCCATGAGTAAAGTCATTTCTATCGAGTTCGACACCAAGGGGTTGTCGCCGAATGCACTGAAAGTGCTGAAGGCGGCGATAACAATCGCCCTGCGCGCCGTCGGGGTTCAAAGAAACCATGTGGCACAAGCCGACTTCTATGAGTTGGCGGGTTTGCCCGCCACAATCGGCATGCCGCAACTGATTCGCCTGTTCACCGAGGCACGCAACGTTACCGGCTTTGGCGAGATAAAAGACGCGGGGAGCGACGACGATGATGGATTGCTGGGTAGCTGGCCCGTGTTCAACAGCATATTCGTCACCGGCACACATATATCGTTCGGGATAACTGACCCCATGTACCAACCGGAAGTGCACTCCTTGCTGCTAGGGGATACTCCGGCCCCGGTAGCCACGAAAGCGGGCATCAGGTCCCGGTGCGAAAGCAGGTTCTCTCAAGCCCTAGAAGAATTGCGCAGGTCACAGCATGGTTCCTCCACATCGGATAGTTGACGTGCGAAGCCGCCCTTCTCCTTCAACCGCAGGCGAAACATGACGATTGAAGAGGCGGCCAGATTTCTTTTTGTCAGCCGCACACACGTGCGGCTGACCTGCCCCCGGTTTTAGTCCGAACTGCAGTTAGAGTCCGAGGTTAAAAACTGCTGCTTTGCATCGTGCGCCCGA